>NZ_JAUBUR010000004.1:0-294024 GCF_036705485.1 Microcoleus sp. AT9b-C3
CCTGGCACATCTCTTGATGAAGTTATTCGTGCTTATTGTGCATAAAGAGTGTCTCATACTTATTTGAAATGACTATAACTGAGAATTTGCTTGAGTTAAGTTCTGCTGAAACAGTGGAAGGTTCTGTGGTGGGAATTGATACTTCTGACGGCATTAAAGTGAATGATGCTAAAGTTATCACTCCAAATATTCTTGCCGACAATGGCGTCATTCATATCATTGATGCGGTGCTAATACCAGCATTGGTTGCAGCCGAATAAAACTTGTGTTTTCGCTGGGAAATTTCGGGTGCGCTAGGCGCACCTGATGCCTATAATAAATTCTAATAAACTTAGAATACGCGGGGCCAATCACCGATAAATGTCTGGTGCGCACTTTACACGGATAAATGTCTGGCGCGCACCTTACACGGATAAATGTAGGCCTATGGGGAGCAGACTACCCTACATTTTAAACTAATTATCTGAACCTAAAATCAAGCCAGAGCGTGCCGGCAGCATCAATTCTAAATGCCGAGTTTCCCCGTCACCTTTCCAAACAAACTCGCCTTTACCGAACAGCAATTTATCGTGAGGAGATTTCAAATTAGCTGGCTCAAAGCTAATATTAGCTGATTCTGTCGCGACATTGACCGCAACAACTATTTCCTCATCCCCCAAAATTCGGGCAAAAACGTAAACCGTTCCCTCCGCAAACAGAACTTGGTACGCTCCAGTGCGGAGGGCAGCGTATTTGTGCCGCAAACCTATCAACTGTTTGTGGTAATCTAAAACATCAAGTTCCCAGCGAGATTCTAAGGGAAAACCGCGGCGAGAATCGGGATCGAGAGCACCGGGTAAACCAACTTCATCGCCGTAGTAAATGCTGGGAGCTCCAGGAAAAGTTAACAGCAACAAAGTAGCGAGTTCGACGCTAGCTTTATCGCCTCCCGCAATTGACAGCAACCTAGCTGTATCGTGACTGGCCAACAAATTGAGTTGAGTTAGCTGTATCGGCCACGGGTACAGTTCCAAAACCTGCTGAATTTTTTCGCCGTACTCTTTAGCAAAAAGCGCCGGATAGGGATGGTAAGAACGACCTTCTATTTGAGCTAAATCTACCCGGTCGCCCGCTGCAAAAGCAATAGTCGGGGCAGCAAAAAGATAATTCATCACCCCGTCAAACTGAGTGCCATCGAGCCATTCTCTCGCATCTTCCCAAACTTCGCCGACAATGTAAGCTTCGGGATTAATTGCTTTGACTCGATCGCGAAATTCCTGCCAAAATCCCGGGGTTTTAATTTCAAAAGGAACGTCCAGCCGCCAGCCGTCAATGCCGAATTTAATCCAGTATTCGGCGATTTCCATGATGTATTCTCGCACTTCTGGATTTTCGTGATTGAATACAGGAAGTGCTCGATTCCCGTCCCAACCGGCATAGTTAGCAGGAAAATTGCCGTCGTAGGCCGATAGCGGCCAGCCTTCAACTTTAAACCAATCCAGCCAAGGAGAATGGGGGCCGTTTTCGAGGATGTCGTGAAAGAAGAAAAAGCCGCGGCTGGCGTGGTTGAATACGCCGTCGAGGACGATTTTGATGTTGCGATCGTGAGCTGCGTCTAGAAGCTCTTTAAAAGCCGGATTGCCACCCAACATCGGATCGACTTGATAGTAGTCGTGGGTATGGTAGCGGTGATTGCTGGCCGACTGAAATATTGGGGTGAAGTAAATTGCGTTAATGCCTAAGTCTTGCAAGTAGTCTAGCTGTTCCATCACGCCCCACAAGTCCCCCCCTTTGTAGCCTTGCAGAGTGGGGATTTCGTGCCATTCTTCCCACATGAAGTTTTGCAGCAGGCGTTTGCGGGGCTGTTTGCTTTTGGCGAAGCGATCGGGAAATATTTGGTAGAATACGGCGTTTTTAACCCAGTCCGGCGTTTGAATTAGCATACACTTTTTCTAGCTTTTAGGGGTTAGGCTACAGTAGTAAAGGTTACTCGCGGATCTAGCTTTTGGTAGAGAATAGACATTTTATGCAATTTTGTCGATCGACAAATTGTAAAATCTTACACAAATGTGCAGTCAATTTAAGATTGAAAACTGACTCTACCTAGAAATTTTTTATCGTCCCGGCGGCCGGCGCTTCCTCCCTGCAGTGGAGTTGGACACACTCACATAACAGGAACGCCAGCAAAAACCACCCGATCAAACTCAAACAGAACCAGAGCGCACTTTGGGCCCAAACAGAGCCTCAGCGGACGTGGCGGTGCGATCGCCACCTGCTTTGAAAAAGCACAACAGCGCCATGAGCCGGGAGCGATAAATTGCCAAAACGGGGAATTTACCCACAAAACTTGTTATTAACTACCAAAACCCAGAACCTTATTCTTTTGTTAAACTGCCCTTATCGATAGAGGGGTATTTTAACTCACAACTCCCAACTATTTTAAATATTCATTATCGATAGAGGGGTATTTTAACTCACAACTCAAAAGCCATAACTCCAGCCCCGGAAACACTCCAACTCTTATAAACCGGGTTTTTTAACTCTTATTGAGGGTCGGAAGAAGTATTTGGATTAAACAACCCGGTTTGTGGGTAAGCGACTCAACTCATCACTCAAAACTCAAAACTTCCTTGCTCCCCCCCCTTGTCAAGAAGCCCTCACCATCCGACACTGTACTTGGAGAGTTAATCGACCCTAGGGAGAAAGTTCCTTGAAAAAAGTCTTAGCCATCATCCTCGGTGGCGGTGTAGGCACCCGCCTTTACCCCCTAACCAAACTGCGAGCCAAACCCGCAGTTCCTCTTGCAGGCAAATATCGCCTCATCGATATTCCTGTCAGCAACTGCATCAACTCCGAAATAGTCAAAATCTACGTCCTCACGCAATTCAACTCGGCATCCCTCAACCGTCACATCGCTCGCACCTACAACTTTTCCGGCTTCACCGACGGATTTGCCGAAGTGCTCGCCGCCCAGCAAACTCAGGAAAACCCCAACTGGTTTCAAGGGACAGCCGACGCAGTTCGCCAATATCTCTGGCTGCTAGAAGAGTGGGATGTTGATGAATACTTGATTCTTTCGGGCGACCACCTCTACCGCATGGACTACCAGAAGTTTGTGCAGAGACACCGCGAAACCAATGCCGATATCACCCTCTCAGTTTTGCCTATGGACGAGAAGCGGGCCTCTGATTTTGGTTTGATGAAAATCGATGACAGCGGTCGCATTGTTTCTTTCAGCGAAAAGCCAAAAGGCGATGCGCTCAAACAAATGCAGGTGGATACTACTAAACTGGGACTGACAGCGCAGCAGGCTCAGGAAAGCCCTTACATTGCTTCGATGGGGATTTACGTCTTCAAAAAAGAAGTTCTGATTAAACTCCTGAAAGAATCTCCCAACCAAACTGATTTTGGTAAAGAGATTATTCCGAATAATGCAAAAGACCACAACGTTCAAGCTTATTTGTTTGACGATTACTGGGAAGATATCGGAACCATTGAGGCTTTTTACGATGCTAACTTGGCTCTGACAAAACAGCCTAAGCCACCTTTCAGTTTCTACGATGAAAATGCGCCGATTTATACTCGCCCGCGTTTCTTGCCGCCGACTAAGCTTTTAGATACTCACGTGACTGAATCGATTATTGCTGAAGGCTGCATTCTCAAACAGTGCCGGATTGACCATTCTGTGTTGGGAGTTCGATCGCGCATTGAAGCTGGATGTACGATTCAAGACACTCTAGTCATGGGTGCTGACTTCTACGAACCCGACGCCGAACGGCATTCGAGTTTGGACAACGGCGGCGTCGCCCTCGGTATCGGTGCAGATACTACAATTCGCCGCGCGATTGTGGATAAAAATGCCCGCATTGGCCGCAATGTTCAAATAATTAATAAAGACCGAGTGGAAGAAGCCAACCGCGAAAACCAAGGTTTTTACATCCGCAGCGGCATTATCGTAGTTCTGAAAAATGCCACGATTCCTGATGGAACTATCATTTAGTTATTAGTCATTAGTCATTAGTCGTCAGTCATTAGTTTTTTAAGTTAAAATCTGTTACCTCTCAGCAAGTGACTGATGATAAATAAGTAAATTAGTGACAGATCACCAATGACCGATGACTGATGACTGATGACGAAATTCATTTGACGAAAATCATTCTTTTTTTAGTTGATTATTTATTCCCACCGCTGAGGCGAGGTTGTCGAAATACTTGGCTTTATTCAAAGGCCCGCGCATTATTAATAAGCGACAGTCTCTGTTACTGTCTGCCGTGATACAGATATGTCCGATCGCCGGCGTCTGGCCAATAGCTTCTGATTCTTGTATTTGCGCTGGTAGCAGGACTGACAAATGCGCTGCCCGTTTCTGAGTAAAACAGAACTCTCGGAACTATCTTTCCAATCGTCGCAGCAGCCACAAGGCCAACTTAGCAAATAATTCATAATGTTAGCACCCTGGTAGCGTTAAAAGCTGATCACTCTACTATCCTATCTTAATGTTTTATAAAAGTGTGTGATGTAGCTAACAGACAGGGGAGACATTATGTTATATTACTTGGATTTAAATCTATTCAGAGGTTGTAAAAAAAAAAAATTATAGCACCGGTGTGGGGTTAATAAAAAATATCTAGAAATTTTGTGGAAGAACGGCGCAAGTTAGGGTATTATATAGTCACAATTTAGACACCTGATAGGATCGAACTTGCTGATGAAAACCGGCTAAGATTTCGATTGGGTGATAAAGCTCATACCGAGAAGTTCGTAGGCGTAAGCCGGGGCGTAGCCATCGCACCGCGCCCCGGAAAAAAAGACCAAAAAAAGCTCGATCGTCCGCGCCCATTAACCCTCCTGGGCTCGCGCCCGCAACAGCAAAAGCTTTCGCCCCCTCGCCTCAACCAAGCTGCCACCTCCCTAAAGCCCTAAGCCTCATAACTCCCTAAAAGTTTTGACTGCAGGAGTTTCACCGTATCAAAGCTCACAGGTATAGCAACGGCCTATAGGTGAAGGACGTTCCTTAATGGATGAAAGCATTGTTTTTGCTATCGAAGGCCAAAAGCATTTCTAGAGGCGGCTGCTCCGGCTCCCTTCTGCACGAGAGAGCCGAATGCTATAAAATCTTAAACAGCAGCGGAGTGCGGAAATTGCGATCGAACGCCAAGCAACAACCGAACTCGATCAAGTCCAAACCTTTGATAACCTATAATTTGAATGAGATGCCGCAGGCACTTCGGCTCCTGGCATTATACTAATGCGCCATCCTGCGACTAATTTGGGATTTATTCTTTCTAACAACTAACAACTAACAAATAACAACTAATAAAGAGGGGATTGCTTAATGGCTGCAACAGATTTTAAAGACTATTACGCTATTTTGGGACTCAACAAAACTGCCAGTTCTGACGAAATTAAAAAAACTTTCCGCAAACTAGCCCGCAAATATCACCCGGACATGAACCCCGGCAACAAAGAAGCCGAAGCTCGTTTTAAAGAAGTAAACGAAGCTTACGAAGTGCTCTCAGACCCTGAAAAACGCAAAAAATACGACCAATACGGTCAATACTGGAAGCAGGCTGCCACAACTCCAGGCGGATGGCCAGGCGGGGGCAGTACGACTGTAGACTTTGGCGGCGTTGACTTCAGCCAGTACGGCAGTTTTGACGAATTTATCAATGCCTTGCTAGGCCGCGCAGGTAGCCCCGGTGCTAGTGGTGCCCGCAACGCCAAGTGGAATTACAGTAACTACCGCAACACCAGTGGCGGGCCCACAGGTTTTGGCGGATTTGAAGATTTCGCGGGGTACGAAAACCGCAGCCCCGGAAGCTCTCTCGACACCGAGGTGGTGATTTCTCTGACTCTGGGGGAAGCATTTCGGGGAACTTCTAAGCGAGTCGCCACGGGCGAAGTTTCGATTCCAGCAGGAGTGAAAAGCGGCAGTAAAATTCGGGTAAAAGGCAAAGGTCAAGTTGACCCGTACACCAAGCAGCAGGGAGATTTGTACCTAAAATTAGAAGTTTTGCCTCATGCTTTCTTCCAGTTTGAAGGAGAGAATTTGGTTTGCGAAGTGCCGATAACTCCCGACGAAGCGGTGTTGGGAGCTTCAATTGAAGTGCCGGTGCCTGAAGGTATGATCACGGTGAAAGTTCCAGCGGGGATTCGTTCAGGTCAGTCTTTGCGGTTGCGGGGCAAAGGATGGCCGAAACCCAAGAAAGACGAGCGGACTGATTTGTTAGTAAAAATTGCGATTGTGCCACCGAAAGAAATTAGCACTGTAGAACGCGAATGCTATGAAAAAATCAAAGCCAATCGCACTTTTAATCCCCGGAGCAATTTAAACCAAGCGCTACTTTGAAAAAACTTGCATTGCTCGTACCAAACAAAATTAGGAAGAGGAGCGAATCATCTCTTGGGTTTAGGCGGGTTTACCAATATCCTGGCTCTGAACTCATCGATATTGGTCAACCCGCGCCCTAGTAGATTTAGGTTGATCGACCTATTCATAGTTGAACATTCCACTTTCTCAAGACTCTTCGCTAGCTTTTAGCTGACTTGGTTGGCGACCTTGCCTGATGTTAATGCTAATGTTTTTAGCTCCTTTCTTTTCCAAGTCTGTGATGTAGGCGTTAGTGTTATTAGAAGCTTCATCCTTGCTGTCGTAGGGGCCAAAGTAATAGGTGTGCTTAGGCGAATCTGTGTCAACTTCCACCCACCACTCGCGACCTCTACTGCTGGCCATCGGTTGAGTCAGTATCGAAACCGCCGCCAAGAACAGACCGAACATATAAACTTCAAACATAATTCACCTCTGCAACAAGTTGAGTAGTTTTTACTCTTCTCAACTTATCCGGGCAAATAACTCGATCGGCTCGTCCTTAGTGCTGATTTGACGAGGTAAGTTTTGAGAGTAGGTGCTGTCTAAATCAGCATTTCGGTGGAGAAGAGTTTTAGGCGGGGCGAATCTAAGTCACTGCTAGACATACAAAGTCCGCAAGGCAAGGACTAGAAAAAGAGCCTTTTTATCTTATTGTTGAGATTTGAGTTAACTCAAAACTCAAAATCATTAAATCGCTACACTTTCTGAGACTTCCTCTTCGCAAATGGTCAGATGCGAAGGCTGACACCGTTTAATGCGGATGCTAAGCCTTTTGGCTCCCTCGCTTTCCAAGTCTTCTATGTAGCCTGGAGTATTGCTGGAAGCTTCTTTGTCGGTGTCAAAGGGGCCAAAGTAGTAGGTACAGTGGGGCAAATCGGTGACAATTTCTACCCACCATTTCTCAGCTCGGCGGTGGCTGGGCCCCGCAAGCACGGACAAGACTGCGACGTAGATACAAAATAAATAAAATCCGAGCATCTTTATTCTTGAGGGGTGATTTAATTTATTATTTAAATCTATCAAAATAATTTGCCAGCCTGAATCAACCTCAGTGCTGATTTTGAGTCTATCGAACAGAGATGTTAGATTTTAGATATTAGATTTTTTCTCCCATCTAACATCTAAAGCAAAACCCGCCGGTGCGGGTTGTTTGCTAACTGAAAAATGCTCTTTTTCCAAACTAGAGGGGTGGGTAAACCTCAGCCTGCTGAGGTTTAGCGCTTGCCTTTGGGGAACTGTTCGATACCAGCCCAACCGTAGAAAACCAGCTCGTCGTTCTGAACTCGGCAGCGGTCTACTCGCAGTTGAGTGCCTTCTAAGGCAAATTTGTCTAAGTCTAGCAAGTTATTTACGTGGGCAATTATAGCTTGGCCCAAGTCTACTGCTTGCCCGTCACCGCCGTAAGTAACGCTGACAAATTGGATTTTGCGTCTGTCTTCTACTTGCAACTGAGCTGTAATATCTATGTTGATCGGTTCGCTGGCATCGCCTACGGTAATTTCGGACTGAAGCCGAATTGATTTGTCGGCTCCAAAGCTGACTTGAGTGTTTTGAAAGTGCAGAGATTGCTCTTGGTACTTCAGCTTCTGGAGTTTTTCAACTACAAAAGGTGTATTGAATGAGGTGGTTAAATCCGATCGACTTAAGACTACTCGCATATTTGCCTGGGTAGGCTGTCGCAATTTCACTTGACCTGCAAAAATTGCCCCAAAATCAATTGAGACTGCTTGCAAGTAGAGTTCCATCACTTCTATGCGGAGGCCGTTGTACATCAACATACCTTTGCCAATGAAGTCGAAACCGTCGATGCTTCCCTGCAAGAGTTTGGCTACTGGTTCGACTCGGATGTTGGCTTCAGCCTTTTCAGAACGCTTGAATAAGGCTGCGATCGCAGCTCCTGCTACTTTACTAACAAGGCGATCGCCACTTTGACCTTGAAAGGATGTACTGCTAAACAAAGCTGCTACCATTTATTCGTTTGCTCATCTACAGTCGCCATTATAACCCCATATTAAGAAATGTAAAAATCGCTTGTGCTTATTCACTTCATAAGCAGAGATTGTTTTTTGTCTGTCTTCAAAACCACATTGTGGAAATTTAATGGCTCAGGGGGGTGCCTTGGAGACAGGCGCGATCGAGCAACGCTCCATCCCAAAGGGTTTGTTCGATCGTGGCGCAAAGCAAATTAGCCCCCGTCAGGTTAGCGCCGCGCAGTACGGCTCCATTCAGGATCGCTTCTTCTAAGTCAGCTCCCGACAAATCAGCGCCGGACAAATTGGCATTGCTCAAATCGGCGGAGCGCAAAATTGCCCTAGCCAAAGAAGCGCCGCGCAAATCGGCGCCGCGAAAATCGACACCGCTCAAATCCAAATTGCCGATCATCGCAGCCCCTGTCAAAAAAGCACCCCCAAAACTTGCGTCGCGGACTAAAGCGTTAGCGAAGGAAGCTCCCCGCAAATCGGCATTACGAAAATCTGCGCCTCGCAGGTTGGCGCCGCTCAAGTCAGCGCCGCGGAGGTTGGCTCGCAATACTGCCCGCTGCAAGTTAGCGCCGGCGAGATTAGCTCCTGTCAAATTGGCTTGAGACAAGTTAGCATCGGCGAGCTCGGCTCCCGCTAAGTCTTTGCCGGCTAAATTAGTGCCGACCAACATCAAAATTTTGCCTTTTCGTATGGCTTCGAGGTCATTAGTCATTAGTCAGTTGTCAGTTGTTGGTTGTCAGTTGTTGGTTAACAGTCAACAGTCAACAGTCAACAGTCAACAGTCAACAGTCAACAGTCAACAGTCAACAATCCAGTTATTTTATAATGCCGGAGCGGTCGCGGTCGTTCGATCGCCCAATTCCTCCAACCATACATTCGGCAGTTGACTCGGGCGGTTCGGTAACTCCATCAAACCCATTTCTGTCAGTCTGACGACGTTGCTGAGAGTTTCCACCAAAGCCGGATCGAAGCAACTGCCAGACAGTTCGCGGCACTCTTCCAAAGCTTCGCTCAAACTCAAAGCCGAACGATCGCCACGCGGTTGAGTCAATTCTTGAAAATAGGCGACCAACCCCAAAATCCGCGAAGCAACGGGTATGGTTTCGGCTCGCAAACCCTCTGGCCTGCCGCTGCCGTCCCAATATTCGAGTTGGTGCTTGACAATTTCCGCCACAGGTGCTAGCTCCGGCATTGCTTGCAGCAGTTGGGAACCAATGAAACTGCGATCGCGCCAAAAAGAGAAAGTTGCTGGGTCGAAAGCATCGGGGGTGCGATCAAACACCTCATTCGGGGCAGAAACTAAGCCGACTCGAAATAGCAATCCAGCCAGCCGCAGCCTCCGCAACTGCAAAGCCGGCAAATCCAGCAGTTGACCCAAAGTTTCCGACAAAGCCGCCACCTGCAAAGACGCTGTGGGGTTTGCGGTATCGCGTTCGTCTACGCGCTGGGCCATCCGCAGAAAAGCTTGAAGTTTGTTAGCGTTCAAATTGCGGCTGACGCGCAAAGCTTGACCTTCCAATTCCCACAACTCGCGGGTTTGGCGGTTAATTGCTACCATTTGCTGCTGAGAACTTTGCAAGTAAGTGACTATCCGCGATACCACGCCACTAATGTCTGCTAAGGGCGGGCCAATGGTAGCCAGGATTTCGTGGTACATTTCCAGCAAACTGTCGGCCAGGGGAGAGTTGTAATGTCGCGTCTGTTCTATAAAAATTTCTGCAGCAGCCGACACCAAAGACTGGTCAAACGACCACAAACCGTAGAACTTTCGTTCTGTATCTACTTCAGGCTTGCCTTCGGGCAAGTATTCCTGGTCTGAAAGTTCGCGACAAAGCACCATTGCTTTGTATGTCGGGGCCAGGATGATTAAATTCCATTCTTGGATTATGGGGTCGTTCTCATCGAGATTTATTAAAGATACATTTTCTAATTGCCCGGTTTTGTGGGTAGCGAAACCGCTGTCGGCTACTGCACCGATGACCACGCGCCGCGAGGCATTAGCAATATCTAGGTAGCGATCTGCTTCCTGTAAATACCATTTTCCCTGCTGAAACGTTACCAAAACTAAGGGTTGGAGTTCGCTCTTGTCCCCGCCACTGGTTTGCAAAATGTGGTCTTCTAGGGCGTGACAGAGGGCTACTAGGGTGTTTTTGAAGTATACCCCGTAGCTAGAAGGCATTTTTCCGTCGGGAAGTGTAGCTTGTAGTCTAGCGAGAGTTGATTCTGAATTCATTGCAAAAAGCGGTGCCGGCTCTTACTTATTGTAGCGGGCGATCGAACTTCTAGAAAATACTTTGGGCAAAAATCCGAGTTTTTGGGTTTTCACCGCTTCCCAACCGAGTCAATCGATTTTAGATTTTAGATTTTAGATTTTAGATTTTAGAATTGAAGCATTGACCCCACGGATGAATACGGGGGCTGGTATCCTGGATGCTTGATTTTCAATGTAGAGTGCGCCGAAGAGTACCTGATTAATTTTAGGAATTTTCTGGAAACCCTCTGTCTTTGGCAGAGTTTTTTTCAGATGATAAACCTGCCGAGAGGCAGACGGTAAACGACTTAAATATTAACTACTATTTCTTACAACAATATTATTAGGAATTCTGAGCGTGCTTCAACAAAATAGAAGTTTAGGGGAACAGGCGATCGACAAAGTAGCCGAGATTGCTATTGCTAGCAAATTAGATGAATCTGAAACTTTGTCTGTCACAGTTAACACCGATCCTGGCCAGCTAGCCCAGGGAGAAGTAGAGGCCGTTGCCGTTGAGGGCAAAGGATTGGTAATGCAGCAAGATTTGCGCGTGGAAGAATTGCAAATCCACGTTAAGGATATTGCTGTCAATCCCCTGAGCGCTATGTTCGGGAAAATAGAAATGAACGGGCCTGCCTTCGGTGGGGCGCGCGCCGTTTTAACCGAAAGCGATATCAACCGCGCTTTTAATTCCGAATACATCAGTAGGAAACTGAAAAACTTAAAAGTTACTGTTGACGGACAACAGCAGACAATAGACGTTAAAACTATTGAGTGCAAATTGCTAGCCGGAAAAATCGCTTTAAATGCTGAGGTATTGGTGCGGGAAACTGCCTCCACGGAAAAGATTTCTTTCACAGCAAAACCTGAGATCGCAGCGGGCGGTTGGGCAATTTCTCTTCAGGATGTCGAGTATCCCGAAAACAAGGAATTTTCGCCGGAGTTAACAGCAGCTTTGGCGGACAAAGCTGGTGAAGTTTTAAACTTGCGAAATTTTGAAATTGAGGGAATGTCCCTGCGAATTCAGCAGCTAAATGTGGAAGCTGGTGTGCTGACTTTGCAAGCTGAAGCGAAAGTCGAAAAATTCCCTAATTAGCAGTTGGGTTCTGAGGTTAGTAGCTGGTAGGGTGCGTCAGTGGATTTGAGATTTTAGATGTTAGATTTACTCCACAGATAAATCTGGGAGGTTGAACAAGAGTCTAAAATTTTGATCTCTCCACGACTGGACTCGTTGGCAAGTATGCGTTTTTGGGCGGGGTCAAAAACAGAAAGGCTTTTGATATAGAGCAATTATTGGAACTGACGCACCCGAAGACTATGCTTTGAAACTACCTCTGGCTTTTTCTTGTCTTTCGGGTACGAGTGTCTCAACCGAACTTATTCTAGAAACCCGGTAAAAAACCGGGTTTCTAGATATCAGTGCGTTAGTCATACCGAAAAGAGTTTCTCGAAGACCATCACACTTTTTAAATCCCTCTAAAGTTATAAAAAAAATGCTAGCAATCGGTGGCAAAATATCACCGCCGTTAGAGGCAGATAGGGGGAGTTTATTTTTACTCTATGACAAGTAGTAGTAAAAAAATGGAAACCTTTTGTGAACACTGTAACTTCTTTTTTGAAAAAACTGCGTATAGGTCAATTTTTGACTGTATTGATGGCAGGTGTGCTTCTGTTTACCAGCACCGCTTGCAATTCGGGCGATGTTCGGGGTGCTCGGCCTGAGAATCCTCCCGTTCAAGCTGGAGGAATGAATAACCCTCACAAGGGTGGGGGTGATGGATACACGAATTATAAAACATCCACCGATCCTAAAGTAAATCAGTCGCCTGCTCAAGCAGAAAAGAATCGGGCTGATTTGTCGATCGTGGGCGATCGTCTCCTGGCCTCGACTACCGCTGAATCTAATTCCTCAAAGCTGCTTTATCCTGGTTCTGCACCGATGGAAACTGACAAGTTCGACCTCGAAATCGGCGGAGATAAAACTCTGTTAGAAGCGCCAGACGGACAGCCGGCTAAGGCTCAACCCGTATTCGATCGCAGCGATCCCGATGCCAATATTTTAGAGAGAGTAGGCGCCGCCGTTAAGGATGCTTCTGCTTTCCTAAAAGATAGCGCTGAAGATGCCAAGGAAAGCTCGGTTACGAAACTCAATCCGCTGCAAAAATAAGCAAGCAGAAATTGCGGGATATCGCCGATTTGTAGGGGCTTTTTCAGAATTGCCCCTACACTATATTCACAATACTTAGGCAGAAATTCTCTATCTGTCTTGAAAGAGGAATCTCTAGGTGTGCTGGGCGCACCTTACTATATTTAGTTATGTAAAATTATTTTTTTCCTAAGTCCTGTATATCTAGCGTGCTTATGGCGCACCTTACCCTATATGTATCGTGTCAAACTACTTAAAAAGGAGAATTAAATAACTTCCACAAGATTGTGGGGTGGGTGTCCCGTCCGTCCAAAAAAGACTGCCGGGACGCCCATCCCACAATAACAATTAAATTTGTAAGTTATTTAATTCGCGAGCCTTAATTTTTTCGTAAGCCCTGTATATGTATGGTGCTGATAGCGCACTTTATCCATCTTGTAGATTTTAGATTGGGATTTGAAATTTCTAGGACTTGCGCCAAAAATGGAAAAGTGAAGCCTTGAAATTGCCGCGCTCCGGCTGGCAATGACAAACTCGCAATGACCGAGTTTTCTCATTAATGCACAAGTCCTGCTTTTATTCCTCTAAAGAAACTTTGTTTTATTTACCTTTGGAGTCAGAAACATCAGCAATCAAATCGTCTTTATCAACTTTCGGTACAAAATCAGGGCGTTCTTTGGCTTCCCAACCGGGGGGACGCTTGGAGTTATACCAGGCGATCGAGCCGATCGTAGTTGCGGCAATAAAGCCAGCAACCAGAACTGCTATGGGAGCGTTCAAGCTGACACTTGATTCCGGCACTGGCTGTTGCATCAGCAGCTCAATCATTACTTGGCTGATGGGCGTGGTCAAGCTGATATCTATCATTAGGCTAAATCCTTATTTACTCTACTTTTACATTATCTTAAGTGCTAATGCTGTTTTGTAGATATATCTGAAGACTGAAAAATTGGCAGAATTGCCGTCATAATGTTTAGAGGTTGAAAATAGGAGATCAGATTTTATGCCGTTGGGGACAATAGCATTGCTGTTGGCTGCGAGTTTCAGCCTGGGTGCTTTACCGCTAACGAGATGGGCGGTGCGAGTGTTTACCCGCCGAGATTTGAGGGCGCTGGGTACGGGGAATGTGGGTGTGTCTGCTGCTTTCATTCACGGCGGGAAATTAGCGGGAATTGCTGCAGTGTTGGCGGAAATTGCCAGAGGTATTTTGCCGGTTTTGGCGGGGCGATTTTGCTTCCCGGATGCACCTGCGATCGCGATCGCCCTGTTAATTCCGCTAGTTGCGGGCCGATATGCGATCGCCCGAGGTGGAGGCGTGACCAACGCTGTTTGGGGTCTTTTGGTATTTTCGCCGCCGATGGCTGTTTCATCGGGCATTTGGGGGCTGCTGGTGTGGGGTTTGGCACAGCGGTGGTGGGGTGAGGGCGATCGGGCGAGACTCTTTGCTTCCCGTTGTGGGTGTCTGTGTACTCCTATCTGGGTTTGGGTGTGGCGACAATCAATGCCGGAATTTTTAGCAGCAACAGGATTAGCTTTGTTGTTAGCAGCAATTAATTTCAGTCAGGGTGACGATATGGCTTTATCTAAATCAGAAAAATTGTTTTCTCTTGATGACTCGTTAGATGCTGCAATCTGCGGCGATAAAGCGGCTAAATTGTCTCAACTCAAACGCGCCAGTTTTAACGTACCTAATGGTTGGATATTATTGAATGAATCGGGCATTGGGCATCGGGCATCGGGCATCGGGCATCTAGAAAATGGTGAGGAATTATCAATTCCTAATTCTGTAATCCAAAATCTAAAATCCAAAATCCAAAATCGAATGATTGTGCGTTCTTCGGCTGCGGGAGAAGATGGCGATACGAGTTCTGCCGCCGGACAATATCAAACTATTGGCCCTGTTTTCAGTAAAGCAGAATTAATCGATGCAATTAATCGCTGTCGCCAGTCTTATTGGACTTCCGAAGCCGTTGCTTACCGCCGACAGCGACAACTGCCAGACACGCAAATGGCTGTATTAATTCAGCCTTATATTGACAGCCAAGTTGCGGGAGTCATGTTCAGTCGCAATCCTTTAGATGGCGGTTCCCAGGTAATTATAGAAGCTCTGCCGGGAGGTGCTGAATCTGTTGTCGGCGGCCAATGTACTCCTGTTCATTTAGAAATTGATTTTAGTAAACCTGAGTCTGTAGAAAAAAAATTAACTGAAATCCAAAAAGATTCAATTATTTCTCAACCAGTTTTAGCAGAACTGGTGAAACAAGCGCAAGCGATTGAAGCATTTTTTCACGGAATTCCGCAGGATATTGAGTGGAGTTGGGATGGCGAAAAAGTTTGGATTTTGCAAAGTCGCCCGATTACTAATTTGCAGCCATTCTGGACGCGAACTATTGCAGCAGAAGTGATTCCCGGTGCAATTCGCCCCCTAACTTGGTCGATTAATCGGCCGCTGACTTGCGGGGTTTGGGGAGAGATTTTTAAGGTGGTTTTGGGCGATCGCGCCACTGGCTTAAACTTTAATGAAACGGCAACTTTGCTCGGTTCTCACGCCTATTTTAATGCGACTTTGTTGGGCGAAATCTTTCGGATGATGGGATTGCCAGAGCAGGGTTTGGAATTTTTGCTGAGAGGGCAAAAAATGGGCAAGCCGCCTTTGGGGAAGATTTTGCCTTCTTTGCCCGGTTTGTGGCGTTTGGTGCAGCGGGAGAGGGCGCTGAATGCAGAATTTAAGCGCGATCGTACTTTGATTTTCCTCCCGGCACTGCAAAGTCTGGAGAAGGAAGGCACGACACGGATTTTGACACGGATACACGGATTAATTATTGAGGATGAGTCAAAAGGAATATTAATGCCTAATGCCCAATTACCAATGCCCAATGCCCAATGCCCAATTCCTAATGCCCAATGCCCAATTCCCACTTATCAATATTTAACGGGATTGTTGGAGAAAGCCGAGCAAATTCAGGAGTGGCTGAAACCGATTACTTACTACAATATATTAGGGCCGATAGGGCTGGCTATTCGCAAGGCAATTTTTCGCGTTTCTGATGAATGGCTGGACAATGACAGCGCTCCTGAAATTGCTTCGGTGCGAGCTTTACAGCAGTTGGCTCAGAAGTTGCGACAAGCTGCTGTTTCGCAGCCTGACGAAACTATTTCAGTCGCAAATTTAGCACATACATTTGCGGAAAGTCCGGCTTTACAAGCAGAATTTGAAAAGTGGCTTGATATTTACGGATATTTGAGCGAAGTGGGAACGGATATCGCGGTTCCTACTTGGCGAGAACAACCGGAAGTTTACCAAAAACTGCTAATAACTATGGCTCAAAAAGCCGAAAGTAATTTAGTCGAAAAGCGGAAATTAGGATTGAGTTTTGGGCAGAAGTGGCGACTAGATAAATGTCAAGAAAGAGCGCTCGTAAAAAACGAAATTAGCGAAATTTACGCGCGGTTGTTGGCTCATCTACGCTGGACTTTTTTGGAGATTGAAGCTTGCGGATTGGCAATGCAGGTGTTTCAGGAAAGCGGGGATATTTTTTATTTGGAATTTGGGGAGATTCAGCAGTGGATTCGCAGCGGGGCGAGTGTTTCCTTTAAGGATACAATTAGGGAAAGGCGCGATCGCCTGTTAGCCGATCGCGATCGCCAGATTCCCCCTGTAGTCTACGGCAATTTGCTGCCCAATTCTCAGAAAAGGTCGATCGAACTTGCCACATCCGCAACTAATATCATGCAGGGAATTCCAGCAAGTATTGGTCGTGTCGAAGGCTTTGTCAAGATTTGCCGCACCGCGAGCACGGATTTAGGAGAAAATGCGATCGCAGTAGTCCCATACACCGATGCCGGTTGGGCACCGCTGCTATTAGGAGCAACCGCAATTATCGCTGAAGTTGGCGGCCAACTATCTCACGGAGCAATTATCGCTCGCGAGTACAAAATTCCCGCAGTCATGAATATTTCGGAAGCGACAACTCGCCTGCGAGACGGTCAAAAAGTCCGAGTAGATGGGTATCTCGGCACTGTAGAACTGCTGGAATAAACAGAAAGAAAAATGTAAAAACTCATGCCTCCTGTTGGGGCGGGTTTTACCAACAATAATTATTGCGTAAAACCCACAATCTCGTAAACCCGCCCCCACCCCACAAAAAAGCTTTCCTAAGCCTTTAAGAAATTCTGGACAACATAATTCCCCACATTTCTACCAGCACTCAAACCATTTACGTTAGCACTCATGAAATGAATGCCTCCGTAAAGGCGACTCATGCCCGATTCATCGGCCGCTTCGCTGAAGTTTTCATAGGTTCGCAAAGTGTTGACACTCCTGTCTCCCCGATCTCCAAAGCCGTAATCCGAACCAAATACAGAACTCATAACAGGATCGGCTGCACCGCTAAAGGTACTGTGGCCCGACGTGTACTCAGGGAACGGCGGAGTAGTTATCAGCGGAGTCCACAGGGGGTCGGCTGTCGTTTCGGCATTGTTGTCTGTGTCAGCTTGGCGGATAGCTGTCACCGGCCGCCATAAATTGTACTGGTACTTGGCATCCCAGCAGCTAATAGCTGCATCGGCGAGGGCAAAATTTAGCAGGGCGAACAAGCGGGCACTATCTTCTAAGGATTGGCCGGTGAGAGTCGCTGCTTCTTCGGCGATTTGGTTCCAGTGGCCCGGAGGCGTAAACGTCCCAGCGCCGTTGGCCCAGAATTTGGCGATCGCAGTTTGGTCTGGGGTGCGCGTGAGGCTGTCACTTTTGCCGATTTCTTTGACGTAGTTAACTTCCTCTGCGTACTGGGCGCTGTCAAGGGCGGGCGGGCCGGCCGGGCGGAACTGAGAACCGCTAGTCATCGCAAAGGGAGTAACTTCGGCCCACTGTGGCGCTAGCCCTCCGGCAAAAGCGGGGGGAGTAGGCACCCAACTGCCGGGGTCGGTTAAGGGGGTGTACTGCACTACTTTCGTGATGCCGTCTGTACTCCGCGAACTGATAATTTGGTCGGCAACTTGCTGTCCGAGGGCAATCCCGTCTTGTTTGGCTTTGCCATCGGTAATTTTAGCTAGAGACGATGCGTATGCTTCGTCAAATGTGGCTGCTTGTCCTGGGTAGAGGTTGACTAAGACGCGGTGGGCGGCTGCGGCGGTGGCTGCTTCTGCTGATGTACCTGCAGGTGGGTCTATTTCCACAAGGTAAGGGGTATATTTTTTGCTGATGGAGTTAACAGCATCGTAAATGGCTGCGTGAACCATTGCCATGTTGCGGGAGGCGAGGGGAGGCGCGGTGTTAGCTGTCCGCACTGCATTCAGCGTGACTCCGTTCCACTCGGTGACAGGGTTTCCCGATAGGTGATTTGTGAATTGGTCGCGGTTGATTGTGTTGCTGTTGACTCCTTGCAAGACTGCTAAATACTCGCCCGTGAGTTTGTCTTGAATTACGGTGCTGTTGCTGTTGGCACCGGTGCCTTGCTGGATGTTTAAATCTTCAAAGGTGAGGCCGTTTAGCAATCGAATTTGGTCATTGCCGTTGCCGAAGTCGGCGATGTAGTCGGCTGTAGCTACAGTTGCACCACCGCTCTGTTTAGCAATGGCAAATATATCATCGCCTGTGCCGCCGCTCACGGTATCGCTACCTGCGCCCGCGTAGATGATGTCGTTGCCGGAATCGCCACCAATTAGGTCGCTGCCTTTGCCTCCCCAGAGGATGTCATTGTCTGCACCGCCTAAAATCGTATCGTTGCCTTGGTCACCGCAGATTTTGTCTTTGCCGACATCGCCTTCGAGATAGTCGTCTCCGCTGTTGGCATAAATGATGTCGTTGCCATCCAAGGCGTTAAAGCTGTCTGGTTGGGTGGTTCCTTGGAGATAGTCAAATTCAGGACTAGGGGTCAGGGATGCCATGTTTATTTATTGGATATTTTGATTAAAGCGCAAAGGTTTAGTACCATCTGTAGATGCTTAGGTCTGTTTACCCCTGATTTAATTATTATTAAACTTTCTGGTTTAGAAGTAAACGCCACAGTAAAGCTTTATTTAATAGTTAACGGGTTTTTTAGGAAGTTTTGCGCTGTGAATGTGCGTAAAAATACATACATTTAAACTGTACGAGATACTGCAAGGTTGTTAATTTTTTATAAAAAAACAGTTTTTTTTAATCTTTAGAGCAAGATACTTTTACCAGCATAAAAAGCGCGGATTGTGTAACTGAATAAGTATATATTGATTAAGCACTTCTCAAAGCTGCGATCGGGTCGAGTTTTGCCGCTTGGCGGGCGGGGACAACGCCGAAGAACAGGCCTACTGCACCGGATACACTGACAGCAAGGGCGATCGCCACGGGTGATATTCCAGCTTGCAATGGCGTGAAATTACCTACAAGCAAGATACCCCCGACACCTACGCAAGTACCGACTATCCCTCCGGCAGCCGACAAAATTACAGCTTCGACAATAAATTGAAACAAGATATCTTGTTGGGAGGCGCCGATCGCCTTTCTGAGCCCAATTTCCTGAGTGCGTTCGCTAACGGACACAAGCATAATGTTCATAATGCCAATGCCACCGACTAATAGGGAAATGCTGGCAACAGCAGTTAACATCAGAGTCAAAGCGCCGGAAATTGCCCCCATTCTTTCCATTAAATCTTTCTGGTTTCTGACACTAAAATCATCTTCGGTAGTAATTTTGTGCCGCAATCTCAGCAGGTTTTCCACCTGAAATTGCGCCGCGTCCATTTGCGATTCATCTTTAATCGAAATAAATATCGACGTGACAGCCAAACCGTAGGGAGATTTCCGCCCGACAATGCGATTGGCCATTGTGGCGATCGGCACAGCGGCGGAATTGTCAAAATTCGTGCCAAAAGATGTGCCTTTGGGCGCCAATACTCCAATTACTTTGAGGCTGACATTTTGGATTCGCACCTGTTCGCCCAAGGGATTTGTATTCCCAAAAAGTTTCTCCGCTAATTCTGAACCGAGAACCACAACTTGGTTACTTTGCTTAACATCAAGTTCGGTCAAAAACCGCCCTTTTGCCATTTCAAAACTTCTAACTTCTAGAAATTCGGGAATCGTGCCAAAAATTAGAGCCGAAACATTTTTGTTGCTGTAGCGAACTATTTCGGAACTGTTAAGTTCCGCTGATACGCCTTGAACGGAGGGGACTTGAGTTGCGATCGCCTTTGCATCGGGCAGTACGAGAGTTTGAGGCGCACTTGAGATGGTACTTCGCCTAGCGTTCGGTACTCCAGGCCTCACGATTAATACGTTTGTACCCAGGGATTGAACTTGTCCTGCTACAAATTTTTGAGCTCCTTCTCCAATTCCAATCATGGCAATTACTGAGGCGTTGCCGACAATCATGCCAATCATGGTTAAACTGCTGCGCGTTTTATTTGCTAGCAGTGTTTGACCTGCCATTTTGACGCTTTCAATAAAATTCATATTTTTTTTTATGAAGAAGAAGAAACAAGCCAGACAGCCCTATGTCATGGTTTGCTGTGCGTCAAAATCCCAGGGGATTGGGATTGCGACGCACAGCGAAAATGACACACTTAATAATGAATTACTACAGTCAACAGTCAACAGTCAACCGCCAACAGTCAACAAACTAATTAAGCACTTCTCAATGCCACAATCGGGTCTAATTTAGCAGCTTGTTTTGCAGGTACAATGCCGAAAAATAAGCCGATGCTGCCGGAAACACCGACTGCAAGTGCGATCGCCACTGGGGAAACACTAGCTTGCAGGGGAGTAAAAGCAGATACTAAAAGCACGCCGCCGATACCGAATCCAGTGCCGATAGCCCCGCCTGCCGCTGACAAAATCACAGACTCTATCATAAACTGAATTAGAATATCTTGCTGAGATGCTCCGATGGCCTTTCTCAATCCAATTTCCTTCGTGCGTTCGGTAACAGAAACCAGCATGATATTCATAATCCCGATTCCGCCCACAAACAGCGAAATTGCCGCCACGAAAGCCAACATCAACGTCAAAGCCCCAGTAATACTGCCCAAAGTATTCATCAAATCTTTCTGGTTGCGAACAGTAAAATCATCCTCTTTAGTAATTTTATGACGCAATCTGAGCAGATTTTCTATTTGAAATTGAGCAGCTTGCATCATAGTTTCATCTTTGATAGCAACCGAAATAAATGTTACTTTTGTACCGTAGGGAGACGAGCGACCTACGATTCTATTTGCCATTGTTGTTAGTGGCAAATAAACATTCATATCTTGATTGTCGCCAAAACTAGAACCTTTTGCCTGCATGACACCAATCACTTGAAAACTAGAGTTTTTGATGCGAATGTATTGACCAACTGGCTGTGTATTGCCAAACAATTGTTCTGCTGCTTCCGATCCTAAAGCTACTACATTTTCTTGTCTTTCTAAATCTAACTTGCTTAAAAATCGACCTTGACCAACATCAAAGCTTCTGACTGTCAGAAATTCTGGGGTAGTTCCCACAATCGAAGATGAGACATTTTTGTTGCGGTAGGTAACGAGTTGACTGTCATTGAGAGTTGGTGCGACTTCTTGGACAGAAGGAACTTGAGATGCGATCGCCTCTGCATCTTCCACTACTAAAGTCTGGGGCGGAATCACCGGGCGGCTTTGCGCTTCAGGACTTCCGGGAATAATAAATAGCAAGTTTGAACCCAGAGAGTTAACTTGTCCCTCGATAAATGTTTGAGCTCCTTCGCCGATACCGATCATCGAAATGACAGAAGCATTGCCGATGATAATTCCTAACATCGTCAAGGTGCTGCGAAGCTTGTTTGCCATCAAAGTTGTGACGGCCATTTTGACGCTTTCAACAATATCCATAATTCGATTTTAGATTTTGGATTTTAGATTTTAGATTAGGGAAGTGGTAATTGGTAATTGGTAAGGTGCGCACTGCGCACCCTACTAATGACTTGCGAGCGAAAGGATAGCACTCAAATGACTACTTTTGATTCTTGATAATATCCTCTAATTTTTTACCTTGAGGAAGTTCGGTAAAAACGCGATCGCCCGCTGCTGCACCCTCTAAAATCTGAATTTTGTTGCCAATAGTCGATCCAACAGTAACAGGCTTAAACTTCGGCTCTTGTTTCTCATCAGGAACCAGCACACCCGTTTGACCTTTATTAGTCACAATTGCCACCGTCGGCACAACTAAAGCATTGCTCAACTTTTCACCAACAAATCTCAAATCTACATTCATCCCCGATTGCAGCGAATCTTTGCCCGTATCAATGGCCACTCGCACTTGAAATAGCGTCACATCCCGTTCCTTAACTGCTTCAGGTGCAATTAACTTAACGCGGCCTTTAAACACTTTATCTGGATAAGCATCAGCCACTATTTCAACTTCTTGGCCCGGTTTAATTTGACTGATATCAGCCTCCGGGACTTTCGCCAAAACTTCCACATCTCTAGCTAAAGCCACAATCGATGTCGAAGTTGCCGAAGTAGCTTCCGAGGCCGAAGTTGCGGGAGTTACAAAAGCTCCTTGGATGGCGTATCTTTGGGTAATAATTCCAGCAAAAGGAGCCCGAACTTTCGTATCTTCTAACTGCACTTCTTGAAAGCGGACTTGAGCTTGAGCTTCGGCTAATTCAGCTTGAGCTTGAGCTATTTCTTCCGGGCGAGAACCGTTTTCTTGTGCGGCCAATTGGCTTTTTGCTTCAGCCACTGCTGCTTCGGCTTTGGCGATTTCTTCTGGACGGTTGCCGTTTTCTAGCTGCGCTAATTTGCTTCTAGCTTCGGCAACTTCTGCTTCCGCTTGGGCAATTTCTTCGGATCGCGTGCCGTTTTGCAATTGGTTCAATGCTTGCTGCTCGACTTGCACAGCCGCTTGCAGTTGCTGAATTTGCGACAGCCGATTTTCTTGTAGTTGTTGCAGGCGTTTTTGAGATTCTATTAATTTAGCTTGGGCTGTACGATTTTCTTTAATTAATTCATCCAGTTTATCTTTAGCCAGAGCACCTTCTTCTACTAGCGGTCGGTTGCGTTCCACCCTTTGAGCGGTTAGTTCGGCTTGGGCTTTACTCGAATCAATTTGCGTTTGTGCTTGGGCAATTTCTTGTTTGACACTGCCGGTTTGAGCGTCTGCTAAACGAGCTTGAGCTTGGGCTAAACGAGCTCGCGCTTGGCTGACTTCTTCTACGCGGCTGCCGGCTCGCAGTCGCTGCAGGCCAGCTTGAGTTTGCTGCAATCGAGCTCTGGCTCCTGCAACTTCTTCCACGCGGCTGCCGGCTTGGGCTTGCGCGAGACTAGCCTCGGCTTGCTCTAAGCGCGCTCGGGCGCTGGCGATGTCTTCCGATCGATTCCCGGCTTCGATTTTGGCCAGTCTTGCTCGCGCGCTGGCTTCGCGGGCTTTAGCTTGAGCGAGTTGCGCTTCTACATCACGGCTTTCCATGCGGGCCACGATTTGCCCTGCTTCGACTTTATCGCCCTGTTCGACAAATAATTCTGCGATCCGGCCGGAGCCTTTGGGGCTGAGATTCACGCGCTGTACTGGCTGCACGGTGCCGCTGGACGTGATCCGCACGGTGAGGTTTTGCGCTTCCACCGGCACTGTCATAGTGGCGATCGCATCTACTTTCGGCTGCGATCGACTTTTTGCTATATATATGGTGGTCGGTACAGCTAGCAACCCGGCTGCCACCAACCCAATCGCCCACCGCTGCGGTTTGCGCGCGGGTTTCTTCGGAGACTGCTTTTGGGCGGTTTTTTTATCTGCAATTTTAGTCTCTGCGGCCTTGGTGTCTACAGTCTGAGTATCTTCCACCTTGACCTGAGCAGTTTCCTTTTTAGGGCTAACGATCATACCGACTCACCTAATTTAATCTCAGGATTACCTTAAAGGTAAAATTTTTGCTGATGCTTGGCATCGTCTTTCAGACTCATCCGATCGGGTGATTTAAAAAAAGTTCCCCAACCAGCACCTGTAAACAATTATAGCTAATCTTTGCAACTTATTAAAAAATGTTAAGTTTTTTCAGCCAAAAGAGGTGATTCTAAACAAAATCGCTCCTGGCTGCTGGCCAATTAATATATATTTTAGCAGATAATATTGTTTTTGGCATCTAGGAGCGCGCTTCTCACCAGCAACAAAGGCGGATATGGCAGGGGGCGATCGAGCATTACTAGGTCATTGCGGACTCGTGAAGTGCGATCGCACCGGGATCTGCCAGTACGAATCTCGCTACGACACACTATGGACACACTTATTCTCATAAACCCGGTTTCACGGGTAGCGGTGCGTAAGTCCTGAATACATATCCGCCCGGTGTCCACAACAGGTTAAAATATTTTGCAAATCCGTTAAAAATGGAAAATCAAAACAATGAATCGTCCTCAAAGCGTTACAGTTTTGGCAATTTTGCAGCTAATTAGCGGCGTATTCAGCCTCCTTGATGCCTTGTTCATCTTACTTTTTGCAGGCATTTTTGGCGGTCTAGGTGCGGCTTTCGGCGGGGCAAAAGTGGGGGCTGTAATCGGCGGCTTCATTGGAATTTTTGCTGCGATTAGTTTCATCTTAGGCCTCCTCTCCTTACTTTTAACTTGGGGCTTGTTTCAACTCAAAAATTGGGCTTGGACGGGAACGTTAATTGTCCATATCATCGCCACCCTCGCGCAAATTGCCAAAATGTTGGGCAGCGGCGGTACAGCAGTCAATTTTTTAACTCTGGGTTTTGCAGTGGCTAGCATTTACTACCTGCTGCGGCCGGATGTTAAACAAGCATTTCGTGTCTAATTTCCTTTTCATTAACGGTACTGAATTCTCGGATCTAAAAAAGCATAGGAAATATCAACCACCAGATTAATCAGTACAAAAGTCACAGCCACAAAAATTACTCCTCCTTGGACAATTGGGTAATCCCGCGTCAGAATACCAGTGTAAATCCAAGAACCAATTCCCGGCCAGGAGAAAATCGTTTCCGTCAGAATAGCGCCTCCTAAAAGAGTGCCGAACTGCAAACCTATAGTTGTGACGATCGGCAAAAACGCATTTTTCAAAGCGTGTTTCAAAATCACCCAATATTCCGGCAATCCTTTTGCCCTCGCAGTGCGGATGTAATCTTGAGAAAGCACTTCCAGCATCGCAGAACGAGTGATGCGAGCTATAATAGCCAGAGGAATAGTTCCTAAAGTCAAAGCTGGCAGGATTAAATGGGCGATCGCATCCCGCAAAGCAACCAAATCCCACCTCAGCAAAGAATCCAAAACATAAATACCCGTAATCGACTTAAAACCCAAACCCAAATCTACACTAATCCGCCCGCTAGGAGGCAGCCATTTCAGATAAACGGCAAACAAATAAATCAATATCAATCCCAACCAATATACTGGCAAAGACACGCCAATTAAGGAACCGCTCATCGCGAGATTGTCCAGCCAGCTATTTTTCCGAACAGCAGCCAGAATACCCGCCGGAATTCCGATAAAAAGTGCCACCAACATTGCCACCACAGACAGTTCAAAAGTAGCAGGCCAGCGAATTGTAATTTCATCAATTATCGGAATACCACTAATAATACTATTTCCCAAATCGAAGCGCAGCAAACTCCATAAAAAAGCCAAATATTGCAAAGGTAAAGGCTGATTTAAACCTAATCTCGCTTTCAAAATTTCCACCTGTTCGGGAGTTCCCCGTTCTCCCAAAAGCACTGTAGCTGGGTCTCCAGGTATCAAATGCAAAAATATAAATACTAGCAGAGTGATTCCGAAAAGGACTGGCAATAGTCCTAGCAAACGTTTAGCAATATATTGAATCATATTTTTAAGAAATATTTAATCAGCTCTATTTTTGCGGCATTTGCACATATTATTATATGATTGGTAGGGGCGGTTTTTACGATAAATACTTGGAATTACTAAAACTATATAAACCCGCCCTTTCTTTGTTAGGGAACCAGGAATAGAAGAGGGCGGGTTTTTGAGAGTGTAGGTTTGAGGTAATTATTGTTGGTAAAACCCGCCCCTACACAACTATATCCAGGGAAAATCAGCCTTTTTCAAGACTTACTAACATCCTCAAAAGACTCCGACCCCAAAGGACTCGGAATCCAACCTTGAATATTCTTGCGTTTCCCTAAAAGCGGCTGCGAATGTACGATCGGCAAACGTACAGCTTCCCCATGCAAAATCTCGCTAACTTCCGCATAAATTTTCGCCCTAGCTGCTTTATCGCCACTGGCCCTCCCTTGATCCAAAAGTTCCAGAACTTTCGGATTTTGCCAATTTCCCAAATCGCCCGTGGAACCAGGCCCGAAGTGAGGATAATAAAAATTGTCTGGATCGCCGTAATCTCCAATCCAACCCATCATAAAAGCTTGAAATCCGGGAGGTTTGAGGCGATCGGCTAAATAAGCAGACCAATCCTTTGTCAGCAATTTTACCCGAATCCCGATCGCGCTCAAATCCGCCGCCAAAGCCTCAGCAATCGGCTTCGGCGTGGAAAAATAGGGACGGCCCACGGGCATATACCAAAAATCCAAATCAAAACCGTTCGGATAACCGGCTTTCGCCAGCATTGCTTTAGCTTGCTGCGGGTTAAATTCATAATCTTTAACTTTATCAGACGCCGCCCAATTCAGCGCAGGCGGGATAAATTGCGAGTCGTATTTTCCCAGTTCTCCCCAGAAAGCTTTGACTATTGCTGGCTTGTTAATTGTTTGGGCGATCGCCCGCCTGACTTCCGGTTTTGACAAAGGTTCGTAACTCGGATTTAACCCTAAATAACCGACATTAAAAGAAGGTCGCACAACAGCTTCTAAATTAGGATCTGCTTGAACTTCTTTTAGTTGATCCGGCGTTAAATCCACAGTAAAATCAAGTTGTCCTGCTCGCAACTGAGCCAGTCTCGCCGCCGGATCGTCAACAAAGCGAAATACCAATTGATTGACTTTTGGCGTGCCAGTTTTCCAATAATTCGGATTTTTCTCCAAAACAATGCGATCGCCCGATCGCCATTCCTGAAACACAAAAGGCCCCGTACCCACCGCCAGCGAACCCGGAGTGCCGTATTTAGCACCCGCTTTTTTCACCGCCGCCGGACTCGCCATCCCGAAATAAGCAGACCCAATCGCCGCGGGAAAAGCAGCAAAAGGTTGATTTAAAACAAACTTAATCGTAGACTTATCAACAACTTCCACATCTTTTACCAGGGAATTTTTATCTCCCTTGAAACCACCAAAAAAATTCTTCCAAATAGGATAACTTTTGCCAGATTCTCGATAACCGTTAGGATTTTTCGCATCCCACCAGCGCTCTACATTAAACTTAACAGCTTCCGCGTCAAAATCCGTGCCGTCGTGAAACTTGACCCCGGCACGCAACTTAAAAGTCCAACTTTTACCATCTTTAGAACTTGACCATTCAGTAGCCAGACTCGGCTCAAGTTCCACAGTCCCCGGTTTGAAATCAGTCAAGCGATTGTAAATTTGGTCAATAACAATCACCGAATTGCCATCAGTAATATTTCCCGGTTCCAGATTGATCGGCTGCCCCCCCGCACCGTAAACCAAAGCCCCGCCCGGAACCGCAGCAGGAGTTGTCCGAGTTGGAGAATTATTGCTAACCGTGTTTGAGGGCGTGCCGCAATTTGATAAAATTACAGCCATCCCAAAAACTAGACTTAATAAAACTAAACGCCAAGGTTTTAACAATCTCATTTGAATCGCTCCGGTTTAAGAGAAAATTGTACTCATATCAATAAATTTCTAATTTGCTCTTTCTCTCACCTCTGTAGTTTCTGCCTTTTCGGCAGTTCATTTAGTAAATTCTATATTAAAAGCCAATCTAAATTAACAAACCAAATAGACCAGCCTGATGATATCATGCTGGAGGGGAAAATCTCAACCCACACCTTTACATTAAGCGACGCAACCACCATGAAAGCTAACGTTGGCGCCCCAGCTAGAGGGGTCATTAGATTTGATTGAGGTTTTAGATTTTAGATTTTAGATTTTAGATTTACTCCATGAATCTGGGGGGATAATCTCATATTTGTAAAAACACTTCTTATGGCTCCTTTCTTCTTCCTCTTTCCTTCTGCCTCCTGCCTCAAAACTCCACTTTCTAGCTTAGCTGCTTTCATTGAGATGCTTCCAATCTGGGAACTTGAACTAATAAATCGCAGAGTGCGTAAGCACCCTGCGATTCACTCAAAACTACTCGTCAATTACTGCGGTTTTTGACCGTTTTGCATCCGGTTTTTAGCATTTTGCCGGCGCTGCTGCATCATTTGAGCTAATTGGCTGCGCTGTTCGGCAGTGAGCACTTCTCGCATTGCGAGTGTAATTTCAAATTGCACCTCTTCAAACTGCTGTCTCAATCCCATTATTTGACGGTGTTTTTCACGGATTTCGCTGGCATTTGCCGTGCCGGACATCATCGTGTCCAATTCTTGTCTGGCTTGGCGGACTGCTTGCATCCGCTGGGAAACTTGGTCTTTGTACCGATCGCGAACTGCCTGCATTTGCTGCTTTTGGTCTGCGCTTAAATTAAGTTTCTCGAACATCCCACCTTCCCTGCCACCTGGTCGATTGGGACGCTGGTTTTGGGCAATTGTTTCCGGTTCTATGGGATTGGGAACTGCTATTGCTGCGGCTGTGCTGCCGAGAGTCAGCATTAAAACGGCTAGGGCAGAAATACGACGAATTGACATGAAAATTGCCTCTTTGATATTACTTATTTGTTGGCGGTTCCCTGTCAGAACCCACGCTGAAAGTCAACCAGTCTGTTTGTGAGCGATCGGTCATATTTTCTTGGGGAGAATCATGCAGTACGCCCTCCCAGTTAGTAACTAAAAATGCTTCTAACTGAGCTGTTTCTTTATCTGGCAATTGTGCAGTCTCAAACGCACGGTAGCTCGACCAAAAAACTAGCAGGGTAGCAGCAATCGCAGACGATAAAGCCCACTTAGAAACAGAGGATATTTTTAACCTGTAATCAGACTTAGCTGAGGCCCTGGCTCGCGTTTTTTGGCGGTGGTTTTCATGGAAAACACTCGCCTGATTACTTTCGATTGCTGCTAGTATTTTTAGCTCTAAATCTGGTGCAGCTTCAGGAATATTGGGGCGATGTTGCTTCAAGAAATTAACTAACTCTTGGTCGCTGCTTGGGTTATTCATAGCTCGCTGACACCTTCTTTTTGCAAAAATTGGCGCACAGCATTTCGGGCATAAAACACGCGAGATTTGACGGTTCCTGCAGGCAGTCCCAAAATTTGGGCTACTTCTTTTTGCGGGATGTCTTCTAAGTCGTGCAGCACCAAAACGCTGCGGTGTTCAAAGCTCAATTGCTCCAGTCCCCGCTGCACTAAATCTTGATAGTGCAACTGCATCAAGTCCGAGGTGTTATCTTTGAGAATAACCCCATCCATTACTTCTTGATTTTTGAGCTGGGAGTCAAAAGAATGCTGTTTAGCAAATGCTTGTCTTTGGTCGGAAGCCACATTCCAAGTGATTCGATAAAGCCAAGTAGAAAAGTTTTCCTGGTGCTTGAGTTTGGGCAATCCTTTCCACACTCGCAGGAATACTTCTTGTGCTAAATCGTCAAGAAGTGACGGGCCGCAGAGTTGGTAAAGGGTTGACCTGACTTTGTGTTGGTAGCGTTGGTAAAGGTAGCGAAAGCAAGTGCGATCGCCCTTTAAACACTCAGCAACTAAGTCCGAGTCGGAACAGTCATCGATTAAAACATTGGCTGGCACAGCTAACACCTGTGAAGTCTCCCCCACCAGTTCGTTATCTGAAGTGTTTAGACAGGACGAT
Source organism: Microcoleus sp. AT9b-C3 (assembly GCF_036705485.1). Classification (NCBI taxonomy): domain Bacteria; kingdom Bacillati; phylum Cyanobacteriota; class Cyanophyceae; order Oscillatoriales; family Microcoleaceae; genus Microcoleus; species Microcoleus sp. AT9b-C3. Next base: position 29,486 of record NZ_JAUBUR010000004.1, read on the forward strand.
CGAAAAAAAGGTTCAAAGTATTTAAAATTTTTTTTTGACGAGGCTGCAGGTAGGGAAACGGCACTGCCGTGTCCTGATTTTTCCTGTAATTAACTGGTTCGGAGGTGTAAAGCGTGGGAACCCAAATCCAGAATCCCAGCCTTGGTTGAGAAAATGGACGCTCTGACTCGCCCCAGAAGAGTTACTTTCGCTAAGCGCCTAGTACCCACATTCCGCACCCTGAACAGTCACACTACGAATTTTCGGAGTTGGGCGAAATTGAACTGGCGATCGCAAGTCCAATTTCCCAGTTGTGTGTACAAAAAGTGACCATTTGGGTTCACAAAATTACGCAAAAACCGATCGTGACAGTGGAGGGTGCAGAAAGTGGGTTACTAGCGGCAGGTGAACGGGGTCGTTATGCGGCTTAATCCTAGTGGCAGCGCAACCTGAACTTTATCTGTTGGTGTCCGAGCTTAAAAAAGCATTCAATTAATTATTGCGAGTTCTATCGATCGATCAATTTTGGCTTAACTTGTCTCGATCTTTTGAGAAATTGCTTTGATTGAGCTGCGCAACCAAAGATTGGCTTCATCTCGATCGCTTAAGGTACTCCACAGCATGGAAACCATCCAGGGTTTTGTTGTGGCTGGCAGTTCAAAAACTGTCAAATTGCAGACATCTGCTAAATGCAGCGCAATGCGTCGGGGAATTGCCGCAACTAAATCACTTGATGCGATCGCAAACGGCAAAACCATCATATGCGGTGTTGTGAATGCAACCCGACGCTCTAAGTTTTGCTCGTTCAACACCTTGTCGATAGCACCTGTCGTATCTCGACGTAGCGTTGTGAGGGCGTGAGGAAACTGGGTAAAGGCTTCTAAACTCATCGTTCCTTGCTGGAGGGCGCGATGTCCTCTACGGGCAATTCCCACAAATCGTTCTTCAAAAATAGGTTCCCATTGCGTTTGTCGGGGTGGATCGGGAAAAACACCCAATGCTACATCGATTTCTCCCTGTTCTAGTAAGTCTCCAACACTGTCCTTCTCAAATTCAATCATCCGAAGGGTGATTGATGGAGCCTTTTGAAGACTAAACTTCAGTAACGGCGGCATCAAGACAAAGCTGGTGTAGTCCGAACTACCAATCGTAAAGGTGCGATGACTAACCGATGGTTCAAAGGTTTGGCTGGCGGTAACGGCTTGGCGAATCTGTTGCAATGCTGCCAGAATACCTGGGGCGATCGCTTGGGCTTTGAGCGTCGGCTGCATCTGTCGCCCCAAGCGCACAAACAATTCGTCTTCAAACAAAATCCGTAAACGACTGAGTGCTGCACTCATAGCAGGTTGACCAATCTGAAGTTGCTCGGCAGCTTTTGTCACGCTGTGCTGCTCTAAAAGGGCTTCAAAGGCAACCAACAGGTTTAAGTCAATCGCTGCAAGATTTATCGATTTCATTGATACTAATCATCTAGAATATTGTCTTTTTAAATAGTTTAGGGGTTGTTACTGTAATGGTGCAGCCAATTAATTCAGAAAAAATTCATGAGCATGACGCAGAAAATTGCCGCAATCACGGGTAGCCATAAAGGGTTGGGATATGCGATCGCTCGTCAGCTAGCACAGCAAGAGAATGTTGGGGTTGTGCTGACCAGTCGTCAGGAGCAAGATGGTCTTGCGGCTCAACAACGGCTATTCCAAGAAAATATTCAAGTGAATTTTCATCCTTTAGATGTTACAAGCGATGTCAGCGTGCAGCAGTTTACAACCTGGGTGCAGCAGACCTACGGCAGAGTCGATATTCTGGTTAATAATGCGGGTGTCAACCCCACGATGCAACCCGAAGAATCTAGCCTACTCACGGCTCAAATAGAAACCATGTTGGCAACCTTGACAACCAACGTTTTAGCCGTAGCTCGAATCACTCAGGCGTTAGTGCCCTTGATGAAAGCGCAAAATTATGGGCGGATTGTCAATGTGTCTACTGAAATGGCTTCCCTTACGTCTATGGGCAGCGATTACTATCCCCTGGCTCCGTCCTATCGCCTTTCCAAATCTGCGCTGAATGCTCTGACAGTCCTTTGGGCAAAGGAACTTCAAGGCACCAATATTTTGGTCAATGCTTACTCTCCTGGCTGGATGCAAACCGATATGGGTGGCTCTAACGCGCCGTTCACAGCCAATGAGGGAGCTGAAACTGCTGTTTATCTAGCAACGCTTCCAGAGGGGGGAGCACAGGGCAAGTTTTTTGCAGAGATGCGGAAGTTTGGCGGGGCAGTGGCACTCCCCTGGTAAATCATTGAGTCGAAAAGACAAATCAACGACAGCAAGGAATTAAGGTTAATGACTCCCACTGAAGAACAAAACTTGGCGATCGCCCGTATCTTTATTGAGCAGTTTTTGGGCAAAGGTGATATGACCGTAGCGACGGATGTGCTGGATGAAAATGTACAGGCTATCACCGGGTTAAAGCCAGATGGTCCTATCGAAGGACGTGAAGCTTACAAGCAAGTGTTTAGTTCCTTTTTCGATGCCTTTCCTCCCATTCCTGGCTTCGAGATGTTGATTGAAGATATGTTTGCAGCAGGCGATCGAGTGGTCGTTCGGTTTCGATCCGTGCAGAAACACGCTAAAGAGTTTTTTGGTGTTCGCGCTACAAATCGGGATATCACGTTTATTGAAACTCATGTTATGCGGCTACGAGAGGGCAAGATTGTAGAAAATGTGGTCAGTGCGACCAATCTGGAGTTTGAAATGTTAATGGCTCCTGTTTTAACACCGCTCATTCTCAAGTAAAGTGTTATGTTCCTTTGATTGAGTATGAGTGCTATCGCCGCATAATCGGGTCGTCGGAGGGTTTTCCCCTCCAGCTTCCACAACACCCCACATGCGGGTCCGCATGGGGCGTTTCCTCAAAGAGGTTTAGACGGTTCAATTGCCAAGAATTGATGTCCAGGGCTGGCTTGGCAATTAAGCGCCGACAAATTTAAGCTCCCCCGGTCGGGTTCATCGCCCTGTCGAGCTTTGCTGCTCCTCCCTGCTCTTTGAAGTTCAGCCCTTCGCCCTGTCTCACCCATTACGGTGAGCCTTTGACTACTATGGCTTCTGCTGACTATTGCTCATCTTTTAAAAATACTCTATCGGGCGATCGCACCTGCGGAATGTGGGCTAGTAACAAGTAAAACCAGTAAAAATTTGCTCAGCGGGTAGGGACATGACAACGCCCATTGGTGTCAACTTAACCTCAAATGTAGTGCAACTCTTCTGTCTAGCGATTAAGACCCGATCGCCCCGGCGCTCCCCGAATCGTTGCGGGGGGACAAGAATCTTCTCTTTCATCCCCCTTTTTAAGGCTACCGCGTACACACCAGTGGATTATGAGCTAGTTTCCACTCTTGCTGTTCCACCAATGCCTTGGTCGGAGCGTAGATTAATTGTATAAGTACCCTGATAAGGCTGTTCTCTTAAGTAGGCATAAAGCAATTGTGAGTTGTCTAATAACCGACGGTCTTGTACAAGTGATTTAGAAAAGCTATATATAGCGGTTCTCAATTAAGGGAGGTACAAGTTGAGATTGAATAATTGAATAATTGGGGAATTTACGAATCAATTAAAAAGTCCTCAACCCCCCAATTTAAAATCTAAATCTCTACATCATCTACCTGAGAAAAGCTATAGTAGACTTACCGCTTTTATTAACCTGAGACTTTGAGGCGATCGCTTGCCTGCGATATTGATCGATCCAGGATTGCATTGCCAATTTAAATTCAGCTTTTTGTGCGTCTTGAATTCCTTTTGGATCGAAGCGATCGCAATAATGAATCTCAATCAACAATGCTAACTCTTCGAGACAAGATAATTCCGGTTTTTCTTTTTTCAACCTCTCGATCCAATTTTTTAAAGACTCGGAAGGAGAGCGAATCAATCCAGACTCATTTAACGCCTGTTCGATTAAATAAAATTCCGATTTCGGACTCAACGAATCTTTGTTATAAATAGCTTTTAGCCATCTTTGTTTCTTAGATAAAAGGCGTACAGCTTTCTTGAAATTAGAATTACGACTCCAAAAAAATATTAATGCTGCCAGCAGGATGAGTCCCCCATACTTCAATCCATTGCTACCTGATAAATATCGCAACCATAGCACAATTTTGTAGCTCAATAGCGACCATAAATCAGAGAAAAATGCCCATCGGGGAGCCGCAGCATCCTCCATGCTTTCCCAATCAGAAGGCGTAGGATCAAAAGCTTGCCATTTTCCTGCGATATAAGCCAAAGTCCAAGCATGAGCATGGCGACTTCTTACAATATATTGGTTCTCCAAAGAACTAAATTCGTGAACAGAATATCCAACAGCATAACGGGCTGGAATACCGAGTTTTCTCAGGAGAAGTGTCGCAGCAGTAGCAAAATATTCACAATGTCCAGAGCGAGTGTGCAGTAAAAATGTTGATAGAGGCGTAGCATCATTATCTGTGCCCCTAAGCTTCAGTGAATAAACGAAATTTTTTAGGAAAAACCACTCTATTCTATCTAATATTTCTGGTGGCGACTTTCCTTGAGTATCCATTTGACTAAGGATTTTATTCAGTGCCGCCATTTCTGATTTGGGTATTTGCAGGTCGTCTTCTGTAGGCGGGCTATCTACAGAAAAATTATTATTAAAGTAGCTTCGATAAGCCAGCCTATCAACTTTTCCCACCACTTTTATTGTCCCATATTTATTCTTTTCCATCTGACTGACAGGCAATTCGTCAATTTTAAAAGTTCCATCTGGCAGCTTTAATAAACCTTGGTTGCCTTGGAGTGTAGCCGAAATAGTAATCGTTGATGGATTCGGTAGTTGGTCGCCTAAATCCCAAGTTGTGCCATTAATCTTTGGTTGTACGGGAACAAAGTTAGGATTTAAGGCGAGCCAAAGTGAAGAGTTGTAGCGATTATAAGTGGCTTCTCTTAGCAGTCGGGGAGGAGTCTGTTTAGCTTCAGGAGCAACTCTAAAAATAATTTCATTTGACTGTTTTAATAATCCCACTGACCCGATATTCGTTTGTTTTTTCAAAAAATCTGTTTCTTGAGAGTTCCCCTGACTAAGCCATGAGATTGCTTGCTGTTCTACTGCTAGGTGAAGTTGGTGCAGGCCCATCTGTCCTATAAATCCTATACTGCCAGCCATTAACATCAGACTAAGCCAGAGAATAAATGAAACATTTTTCGGTCTCACAGACCACAAAGCAATAGCGGTTAAGGCAAATATCCCAGCATAAAAAGAGCTCTCTCTACTGTTCGTCGCACTAGCGGATAGCAGACAACAGATAAAATATGGATAATTTAGATTCACCATCAAGGGGTTAAACGGTGCTTTTTTTGTGACTTTGTTTAGCCACAAAAACAGTAGGCGTATATCCAAACTTTCCTTGACAGAATATACCTGAGCAGCTACCAGTGGAAAAAATACACCAGGAAGCCACTGCAACAAATTATATATCAAGTAAATAGAGCGGTTGGCGACCAGGAGATAAACCAGCAAACAGCACACAAAAATCAGGCAGAAATTAGCAATGCGCCTAAAATCACTAGCTGAAAAATCCCACCGATAAGGCAACCAGTTAGCTGCCTCTAAAATCAGAGCAATTGGCAAAGCAAAAAACCATAGTCCCGTCTGCCAGCCCCAAAAAATTACACTAACACCCAAAAGAAACACTGGCATTTTCATAATTTCATTAACTCCTCTTGTATTTGACCTAGCTTTAAAATATGGCAGCTTGTTAAGTCATCTTTAATCAACTCTAAATTTAAGCTATCTAATTGAGGTTCTCGCTCTGTTAAAATTAAAACTAATGTATGGATCCCGCGACTTCTCAGATAATTTACTAATTTTTTTCTAGGTTCATCCCAACATAAAAATATACAAATACAACCGCTTAGCAGAGAGATTTTTTCCATCAAAACTGAGGTGAGCGACTCAAAAGCTTTATCCTGACAGGCACCGACGGAGGCGAGAATTTCTAGCACTTTTTCAGTAGAGTTTAGCCCTCTGCCAAAGGTAAAACAATAAGCTTCTTGAACGACGAACATCAAATCCAATAATGATTCTTGAGTCTGAACTTCATAGGATAATGAAGCAGCAATTGAAATTGCCTCTTCTAAAATTTCACTATATTTTACACTTTGAAATGTATCCAAAATTAAGGCGTGCCTCACGAAAAATTCATCCTGTTCTTCTTTGACAATTGGCTTACCTGTTTTTGCCCAACTTTTCCAGTGAATTTGGCGTAGCGCATCTCCCGGTCGATAATCCCGCAGAGACCTAAATTCCTCGGAATCTCCTACGGATGAAGCTAATGTTACGCCACCTGATTGATATCTTCTTGAACCAGGAAGCTGAATTGGTGGTAAATGATATAGTTTGGGTAAAATTAACATAGATTGGGGCAAGGAAATTGTTTTACAAGCATTCCAAATCCCAAAAGGATCTGACCTAGTAACTGTTAGACCGCTGAGGCGGATAACACCTCTGTAGGACGGCGTAATTTCACATACCACTTCTGTTTTGCTATTGGGTGGAAGAGGAGGCAATTCTATGGCTTTAGCTGTGGCGCATTGTTTTCTATAACTCAGCCACAGCCAACGATAATAGCCCAAGTATTTATCCAATGAATTGCGCTGTTCTTCACCTGGTTCAGGTGTTTCTGTAAATTCTTGAAAACTTGGCCAGGTGTCGGCAAAATTTTCCCCCATTTTCAGAGTGTTTTGAGTCTGGGTAGTTTTGTTATGAATGAGAATACGGTATTTTAAAGTGACTCCAACAGTTGCAAACTTTGGCAAGAACCGTACTGCGTTGAAGCGGAAGCGAAAAAATCTACTGAAAATTATGGCTATTCCTATAATTGACAACAGGAAAGTAAAGATTTGATAAGTCACAGTCTGATTAGTATCTAATCCTAAAATTCCCGCTAAAAGCGTGCAGCTAAGCACTGCTAACCCATTGTTGGTCAATCGCTTATTTCGCGATCGATTTACGCGCGCACCGAAGCGAAAGATAGCGTAGAAAACACGTTTCATTTTTTAGGCGGGTACAGGAATAGATTTGATAATTTCTTCAACAACACCTGGGGCCATTCTACCAGAAAAACGCGCTTGAGGTTCCATTACTAGGCGATGAGCGATGACTGATACCGCCTGTTCTTGAATATGTTCTGGCGTAACAAACTCATAGCCATCGAATAAAGCTAATGCTTGAGCAACTTTCATTAAAGCTAGGGAAGCTCTGGGACTCGCCCCTAGTTGTACGCCTTCGGCTGAGCGAGTTGCATTCACGATATCTACGAGGTAACGTTTCAATTCTTCACTAATTCTAATTTGCTTTACCTGCTGTTTTAAGCTAATTAAATCCTCTAAATTAACGCAGGTTTGAAGTGTATCAATAGGATGTTGGTGAATTTGGTCTCCGAGCAGGTTAACTTCTTCTTCTGGTGAAATGTATCCTAGACTAAATTGAACTGCAAAGCGATCCATTTGGGCTTCAGGAAGTGGATAAGTGCCACGAGATTCAACTGGATTTTGAGTAGCAATGACAAAAAATGGGTCTTTAAGTTTGTGCAAATTTCCGTCAATGCTGACTTGAAATTCTGCCATTGCTTCTAGGAGTGCGGATTGGGTTCGCGGTGATGACCGATTGATTTCGTCAGCCAAGATAATATTAGCAAAAATTGGGCCTTCGTGGAAATGGAACGTGCGTTGATTGGGGTCGAGCATGGATATGCCCAAGATATCGGATGGCAAAAGGTCAGGTGTAAATTGAATGCGTTTAAAGCTGACATCGACAGATAAGGCTAGGGCTTTAGCTAGGGTAGTTTTACCTGTACCGGGATAATCTTCTAGGAGGACGTGCCCGCCACTCACAAAGGCTGACAGCAATTTCCTGATTGCTGCTGATTGCCCTTTCACCACTTTTTGAATGTTGTTGGAAATCCTTTGATAAATTTCTCGGCCCGACTGAGCGTGATTTTCTGTAATTGCTTTATCCATTATTTATTGGGTTCGTAGCGTTCGGTTACTGTCCCGCTGATTGGCTTGTACCGATTTAACTATTTACAGCATTTTTCCAATATGTATAAGTTTTTAAACCAATACTTTCTTTATTTTCATTATATATTTCATCCAAACATCTGAAAAGAGCCAAAGCATAATTCTTCAATCCCAAATTTGTCAAGCTTGTGAGAATCCTAGTCAGCCGCAGGTAATTGTGATTAAAGGGTTCAATCCACTCTCTTTTTCTTGACAAATATTCGTCTGATTTGGCAATTACTATTTCTGCGTTTTCCCCTTCGCGGCATTCCAACCCATAAAACGCCAGCATGACTTTTAGAGATTTAACTAAGCGACTTCTCAAATCTTCAGTTGTTCTAAAAGCTTGAATCACCTCGTCATTTAAAGTCGGAGCAGTGGAATTAAATCGGCTCTTTTCTCTCAGCGGAAACAGCCATTGAATGTAATTGTGCACGGATTCCAGCTTCTGGTAATCCCACGACCACATATCCTCGATCGCCCGACCTTGTGCATCAGGCTGCTGACCGAGATAGAATGTTAAAATTTTGTTGTGTTTGGTTGAATCACTCATTGATAAGCTGTTTTGTATCTAAATTGTATTTTTGGGCGGGCGGGACACCCCACAACCAGAAAATTAAATTTTTGTGTGGAAGAGGCATCCTGCCTGTTCTTCAAAATAGTTTTCTTGAGTCGGTTTTAACCGACTTTAGCTATTAGCCAGGGGTTTAAACCCCTGGCTGCTTCCCCCGCTTTACCGCAGAGTTACAAACTCTTCAGCAGTCGATGGGTGAATGCCAATAGTCGCGTCGAAGTCTTTCTTCGTAGCTCCCATATTAACAGCGATCGCCATTCCTTGAATAATCTCGCCCGCGTCTTTCCCCACCATGTGCACGCCCAAAACTCTGTCAGTATTAGTCTCAACAATTAACTTGACAAAAGTTTTCTCGTCTGCACCTGTCAAAGCGTGAAACATCGGTCGAAACTTGGCTGTGTAGCACTTAATTGAGTCGGGAAACTTTGCTCTAGCCTGCACTTCGTTTAAGCCGACTGTAGCAGCTTCAGGCTGGGAAAATACCGCTGACGGGACATTTTCGTGAGTGATTGCTCTCGGATTGTTGCCAAACTCAGTATCTGCAAAAGCGCGTCCTTCGGCGATCGCAATTGGCGTTAAATTGATGCGGTTGGTGCAATCTCCCACTGCAAAAATGTGCGGCTGACTGGTGCGGCTGTCTTTGGTAACTGCGATCGCACCTTTATCTGTTTCTACTCCCGCATTTTCTAAACCCAATTTTTCTAAATTAGGCTGACGCCCGGTAGCGCACAACAGCGCGTCTACTATTAACGTTTCTTCGGATTTTCCCGACAGAGTTAATTTTAAGCCTTCTGGGGTTTTCTCAATGTGGTTGATCGAGCTTTCTGTCAAAATGTTTATTCCGTGCTTAATCATTCCTTCTTGCACGTTGGTGCGAATTTCTGTGTCAAATTCGTTCAAAATTAAGTCGCGGCGGATGATTTGAGTTACTTGGCTTCCCAATCCGTTCATAATGCAAGCAAATTCGACGCCGATGTAGCCGCCGCCCCAAATTGCCAACCGTTTTGGCTGCTCTTTTAGGAGGAATATTTCGCGAGAGGTAATCGCGTGTTCGATGCCGACAATTGGGACTCTTTGCGCTTCTCCGCCGACTGCAATTAAGATTTTGGCTGCGGTAAATTTTTTGTCACCAACTTCGACGGTATGGGGATCAATAAATTTGGCGTATCCTGAGATTAATTCGACTCCGGCTTTTTCGAGGAAGCTGATGTGCAGTTTGCTCAGCCGCCGCACTTCTGCGTCTACGGTGGTGACAAGTTTTTCCCAATCAAAGCTGCTTTCGACTGGACTCCAACCGTAGCCCACCGCATCTTCATAAAGGTGCGAAAATGTTGAGGCGTACACCATGAGTTTTTTGGGGACACAGCCGCGAATTACGCAGGTTCCGCCTACTAAGTCATTTTCGGCGATCGCCACTTTTGCACCGTAGGATGCTGCTCGCTTGGAACTCGCCAATCCGCCGGAACCCGCACCTATCACAAACAAGTCGTAGTCGTATGTCATAATTGTCTGTACCTTCTTATCGCCAACTTGCCAATTTTTCGCTTTACTTTTCTTAATGGTAGCTCAAAAAATTCGCCTTTTTTTTTCGGGGCTATCGCTTTAGTTCTTGCGCTTGATATGGTATTATTTAATAATGGGAGTGTGACTATTTTTATTTAAAAATAGTCACACTCCCATTATTAGATTATAGCACAAGCGAGCAGCAAAAAACATAAAAAAATGTAATTTTTTTTGAGGCCGCCGCCGAGAAGGAAAAAGCTAATTGTCGATCGCTTTAACCTGCAAGTCAGACTATTTTCGGAGACAACCACTATGCAAGTCACGACCGAACAAATTATTTATCCATGCAGCGACGGCCAACCAATGGCAGATAGCACAATTCAATACAAATTAATTGTCAAAATCAAAGAAGGTTGCGAATCGCTGTTTAAAAACGACCCAAACGTGTTTGTAGCAGCCGATTTACTGTGGTATCCAGTTAAAGGTAGACCAGACATTTCTCAAGCACCGGATGTCATGGTAATATTTGGCAGACCAAAGGGCGATCGACGTTCCTACCTGCAATTTAACGAAGATAATATTGCTCCCCAAGTTGCGTTTGAGATTCGATCTCACAACGACAGACAAACCAAGATGTACAAAAAACTTTCATTTTACAATCGCTATGGAGTCGATGAATATTACCTTTACGATCCCGAAAACAACGATTTGAGCGGTTGGCAAAGAATTGAAAGAAACTTAGAATTAATTGAGCCGATGGAGGGTTGGGTAAGTCCGAGATTGGGAGTGCGATTTGAGTTGGGCGAAGCTGGGTTAGAAATATATCGACCCGATGGACAAAGGTTTCTTTCATATTCGGAATTGGAGGAACAGGGGGAATTAAACCGCCAGCGTGCCGAACAAGAAGCTCAAAGGGCAGAACAAGAAGCTCAAAGGGCAGAACGTTTGGCAGCAAAACTGCGCGAATTGAACATCGATCCTGAGAGCATTTAAGCGACAATTTGTTTAATTTAGGGCTTACGCATAAAGACCACAGAAACCTGGTTTTTTATGGTTTATGCGCGCTGTAGCGAATGATTTTCGTCAAAAAACCAGGTTTCTCACCACCCTTGTGTAATTCCCATAATTACAACTTGTCCGACTTGTTTAAAGTCGCGAAGCAATCTCCATTCTTCGGGATTGGTTCACTCCACTCCGGTGCATTTGCAATGACGCCTGATACTGAAATTAGCCTCCAAACGATCGCCCTGACCGCCGCCAAAACCGATAAGAAGTGTTAAGTTAGTAGTTAGTTGTGTCGATCGCACAGAAAAAAAATGCCTGAACTACAAACCGATACATACCAAAACCTCGACCCGCAAGTCCTCTCAAAACCCGTGGTTGTCGGTCTGGAAGAGGTAACAAAAGTTTACGGGGTGGACGACTTGGAAGTTCGCGCCTTAAACGGCGTCAGCTTGACCGTAAGAGAAGGAGAATATTGCTCGATTATGGGCGCATCGGGTTCCGGCAAATCTACAGCTATGAATATTATCGGCTGTCTCGATCGACCTACGACCGGCAGTTACTACTTAGACGGCGTAGATGTCGCCCAAATGCCCGAAGAAGAATTAGCCGGAATTCGCAATTTAAAATTAGGTTTTGTCTTCCAACAATTTCACCTGTTGCCTCAATTGACAGCCTTAGAAAATGTCATGTTACCGATGGTTTATGCCGGCATTCCCGCAGCAGAAAGACGCGAACGGGGAGTAGAGGCTTTAACCAAAGTAGGCCTGGAAAGTCGGCTGCAAAACAGACCGAATCAACTATCAGGAGGACAGCAGCAGCGGGTAGCCATCGCCAGGGCTATTGTTAACCGTCCTGTGTTGTTGCTGGCTGACGAACCGACTGGTGCATTGGATACAAAAACTACTCAAGAAGTAATGGATATTTTTACCGAATTCAACGAAAGCGGCATGACTGTAGTTATGGTAACGCACGAACCGGAAGTGGCGCGTCAAACTCGCCGCGTTGTCTGGTTCCGCGACGGTAAAGTTATTCATAACAATCTCAACCCCGAAGAGCTTTCACACGCTGTATTTTAGTATAAGAGTCCGCGAAAAAGGAAAAGAAAATGGGGCGATTGAAATCGCTTCTAGACAAACGAAGTCCGCCTACGCGGACTGAAGAATTAACAGGGTATCAGTCCTATGCAAGAGGACTTTAGCTATTAGACAGGGGTTTTCAACCCCTGGCGGACTAATAGACAAAACGCCAGATATGTGATTAATGAAAAGCACTCGGAAAAGCTTCCCAAACTCGAGCGACAAAATCTCTAAGTTGCCGAGATGCGATCGTACCATCCTTTTTTTCAGCATCCAGAGAGTGCAACTCGGTCAACAGTGAAATTACCTCAGTATCTAAAGCCGCCCGAAACAAGCTCAGCGGCCAAAGCAAATCAGCACCATCTCGCAAATCCGATAAAGTGTATTCTGTGGGTGAATCTTTCCCCGACACCGATACAACTAACATCAAAGGGCGCACCCAACAAACTTGACGTGCCTCAACCACTTGAATTACCTCGGAATGCAGGCACCCATCTCCACATTCTAAACTGACAATTTGACCAGGCTTAAAGTTCAAAGCACAACCCATTAATGCTCACACTTAATACAGACATAACAAAGCAGCCAAATAAGTGCTGCATCTCTCCACAGCACCCGAAAACATTATATCATAATTCCTTCTTCCTTCTTCCCTCTTCCTTCTTCCCTCTTCCTTCTTCCTTCTTCCTTCTTCTTAACTTTCATCAAGCTTTTTAATAGCCATTTCGAGCTCGGCTGTCAACAATCGTGCTTCTTTTTTACCACCGCCACCATTGGCATAATCCGCCACGGAAATCGGAGTACCGATCGCAATTTTTACCTGAGCACCCCATTGAGGAATGCGCGGGCGATAGCGGATACTCATCGGTACAATTTTCACCCCCAAACCCGGTTTGCTCAACTCTGCTTGCATTGCCAAACGCGCCAATCCCGGCTTAATCGGATGAACTTCGCCATCCTGAAAAATGCCGCCTTCGGGAAAAATCACCAACATTTCCCTGTCGAGGAGTAGTTCCACCCCATAACGGAGACTGCCAATTGCCGGATGCTTGAGATCCACAGCAAACCCCCCCAAATGTCTGATGAACCAACCTTGAACTCCTTTGACCTCATCAGCAGTTACCATAAACCGCAAATCGCGTCCAGTCACCTTCTGTCCCGTTGAATAGGGCATCATCAGGGCATCCCACCGGGAGCGGTGCGTAGGGGCTAAAATGACAGGCCCGTCTTTCGGCAAGTGCTCCTGTCCGGTTATCTCAATCTTGCCAAAATGAAACGGTAGGACAACATAGTGACCTAGCGGATAGAGCAAGGAGGTTAACCAAGGAGAAACGCGAGAGGTATTAGATGCTACCTTGGCAGGCATTGGCTTCACTAGAGATGATTTACTGGACTCAACGGCGATCGTGGCGGTGTGGGGCATAGCAATTAAGCTGCTTTCTCGAAATCTAAAGTCTAAAGTAAGTTGTTGGACAAATCTTTAGTTTTTGGATCGGGACACTTTTGCTATTGGCCTTGTACCGATCGAGCGATCGCGCCCGCAAGAGATAATCTCTAACAGGTAAAACCTCAGCCAACCGGACAGCACTAATACAGAGTAGTCGGCCGCCAGGAAATCTCGATCGGGCAATTACGGATCTATTATTTCAGCTAAAGGGTCAATCCATTTTAGATTTTAGATTTTAGATTTTAGATTTTAGAATTGAAGCATTGACCCCCACGGATAAATTCGGGGGCTCCTTTATCAGATACAGGTTTTTTATTTCTGGACGGATGAATACGGCGGCTTGTATCCTGGATGATGAAGGTCAATTTCGATTAAACCTCGCCCCCAAGAAAGTAAAAAATTTTACCAGTTAAATTTTCCGGCGCGCTTCAAACCAAGAAAGCAACTGATCGCGGCAAACAGACTCCATAATACCGCCCAGCACCTCTAAGCGGTGACACGAATAGGCGCTATCTGGAATATTAGCCGCAGTCCGAATCGTGCCCGTTTTCGGGTCATCTGCTCCGTATACCAGCAGGCCAATCCGAGCTTGGACGATCGCACCAGCACACATCGGGCAAGGCTCCAGCGTTACGTAGAGCGTGCATTGGTTAAGATGCCAGTCTTGCAAAACTTGGCCGGCCGCCCGCAAAGCCAAGATTTCAGCGTGAGCAGTCGGATCGCAATCTCGCTCTCGCCGATTTTGCGCTTCGGCAATCAATTTGCCAGTAGCGTCAACAATGGCAGCACCAACGGGTACTTCACCAGCATCACCGGCTGCTTGTGCCAATTCGACAGCCCTAGTCATCCAGCGTTTGTGAATAAAATAAGTAGTATCACTAATAGACAACGGCTCAGCTTTACAATTCACGTCATACCTAAGTAACAGAAAAACTTAAGATCGATAAAGAAAGTTACATTACAGCTTAATCGAAAGTCTTTAATTATGGACACCACTACGATTACCACTGAAATTGTTGAGCTGTTGTGCCGCATTAGCCGGCAAAAGCTGCGCGAACAAGATATCACTCCTTTGGTAGTGTTTCTGACTGCTCTGATTTCCATCCTGCGCGGAGTGATGATTATTGACAGGACGATCGCAGTTGAAGAAGAAGAACGGCTGCAAAAGACTCTCAAAGCCTTTGCCAGCGGCGACCCCGATCGGGTAGAACTAATTCAGCGCCTTGTCAAAGGAGTCTCCAAACAGCAGGTTTACTTCAACCCCACAGAATTGCTAACCCTGACAGCTTTGTTCTCAGAATCTGAAAAACTGTTGCTTATCGGTTCCGGCTACGAAATGTCAGCGGCCGACGGACACATCGATATGCGCGAGCAAATGTACTTACAGTCGATCGCGAATCGGCTCGGCCTCGACTCCAGACACATTGCAGTCATAGACACTTTATTTACTAAAGAAGGAACCTTAGACTCACAAGCTTTTGCCGAAGTTCAAGCTTTACTCGATCCCAGCGAATTCGAGTCCCGCGATCCGGTATTTGGCAAAGCAGCAAAGCACTTGCTGAGTATTTTACTCCGCAAATAATCCAGCGCATATAAATTTTTGGGCAGTAAAAGTAGTGAGAGAGGATTCCGAGGATTTGACACTGTTTCCAATTGAGATGGGAATTGGGCGCTCTTACCCTCAAAAACCGGGTTGTTTAACCCCTACCCAGAGCGCTGCACGGAGTATGTTGGTGAAAAACCTGGTTTCTGCCTAAGTCCCGCTTTATTTTTTTTTGCCAGAGTCGATCGACCCTTGTATCCCATTGAACCGAATGCCTCTAAAATCTAAAAGCGACTTGTCGCTGCCTTGATTGACTCAGCTCAATCTCAAATCTCAAATTGATTGATTATGCAAATTGAATGGCAAACCGCCAAAACCTACGAAGACATTCTCTATCACAAAAGTGGCGGCACCGCCAAAATTACCATCAATCGACCTCACAAACGGAACGCTTTCCGTCCCAAAACAGTGCAGGAACTGTGCGATGCCTTTACTGATGCCCGCGAAGACACAAAAATCGGCGTTGTCCTTTTCACAGGTGCGGGGCCTCATACAGACGGCAAATACGCCTTTTGCGCCGGCGGCGACCAAAGCGTGCGAGGTGCGGCGGGATATGTAGACGAAGGTGGCATACCCCGGTTGAACGTGCTCGACTTGCAGAAGTTGATTCGCTCGATGCCCAAAGTTGTAATTGCTTTAGTTGCAGGCTACGCAATTGGAGGGGGTCATGTTCTGCACTTAATTTGCGACTTGACGATCGCTGCTGACAATGCTATTTTCGGACAGACCGGCCCCAAAGTCGGCAGTTTCGACGGTGGTTTCGGAGCTAGCTATCTTGCCAGAGTCGTCGGCCAGAAAAAAGCCAGAGAAATTTGGTTTTTGTGTCGCCAGTACAGCGCACAGCAAGCCCTAGAAATGGGTTTAGTCAACTGCGTCGTGCCTGTCGAACAACTAGAACTAGAAGGGATTCAGTGGGCTACGGAAATTCTAGAAAAAAGTCCGATCGCGATTCGCTGTTTGAAATCGGCTTTTAATGCCGACTGCGACGGTCAAGCCGGTTTACAAGAACTGGCAGGAAATGCCACTTTGCTGTACTATATGACCCAGGAAGGCGCCGAAGGCAAACAAGCCTTTTTGGAAAAACGGCAACCTGATTTTAGTCAATATCCTTGGCTGCCATAGCGGGATGGAGAAATCAGTCTTTTTTATGCGCTCATATTAAAGTAGATGTTGCTGATTTTTATGAGTTAGTAAAGCCAAATGCACCCGATCGTCCAAAAGTGTGACTATTGATACCAGTTCCCAAAAAGAATGAAACTGCTTTGTCAGATCCAAACCATGATAATGATCAGTGATTTCCCAATCGAAAATCGAAAATGGTATGACCTATCCTGCTGCCGACTAACTAAACCGAGACTGCAGCAGCGGATTTTTCGGTTAACGTTGTGCCTGTAAGCTGGCAGGCATGGCGCTCGGAAAGAGTGACGGTGGCATCCTGCAGCGTCAGAGTCGATTCTTGCCACATTCCAATTTCTTCTATGTTTTCCCAAGATGACCTAAAAGGCGAAACCGCTAAAGCACAAGCTTTCCAGTGACTTTGAACCGGGCCGCCTAGTAAAGCGCAAACACCCCCACGTCTGCCCTCTGGGGTATAGTGACGGCAGTGACCACAAGCTGAAGTTAAAGGTGAAGCTAATGAGGTTTGCATAAAAGTTCTTAGGGAAATCATTTTCATCTCTAATTCTCCTTTGTAGAGCTAGCAGGTTTTAGAGCATCCCAGCCTTTATGCTGTCTGGGTTGTAGCGATCCCCGGAGCATAATTAAATTTTATAATTTATTTATAATCTCGTTATATATAGAAACAATTAGCTCTGTCGTTGCTCATTGTATAGGTGAAAACAAAGGTTAAAAGTTTATAAAGCCGTCAGGGATCAAGAAAAAGTACAAATGTGCAACGAGTATGAGAGGTTACAAATAAGCGGTAGCTCAGGATACACAAAGTGGCTGAGAGTGTCGGTAAGCTGCATCGGGGAAACAGCAACAATTAAGTTTTCAAATTAAAATGAAAAATAGCTGCCGACGATCGACAGCAGGCGATCGCGCCCCTATGGCATTGACGCCAAAAGTAGCTAATCATAAAATAGGCAGTTTTTCAAGATTCTTGTTTATATCTACCAAAATTTTGGGGTGAGAGCCTCGCCCATAAGCGAGCGACTTTAATTGGTTCTAAGAAATCCTTTGACGATTTGTAGACTTGTTGTATGCTAAGTCAAGGAGGTGAAGCAAGTGTTTAATTTGACGTTTGAATTTAAGTTGAAGCCCACAGCGACACAAATAGCAGTTTTTGAAGATTGGCTAGAACAGTGCCGCAAGGTGTACAACTATGCCCTAAGAGAACGCAAAGACTGGTACAACTCACGCAAATGTCAAATTAACTCTTGCTCCATTCGCTCCGAGTATATTATTCCTGCTGAGGTGCCTAGACCGACATATTCAAGTCAGTGTAAGGCTTTAACAGCATACAGGAAGACCAGCCCCGCATTGCAGCGAGTCAACGCTCAGGTGTTGCAACAAACGCTGCGGAGATTGGAAAAAGCTTTCGTCAGTATGTGGGAGCAAAATCACGGGTTTCCTCGGTTCAAAAAACAGGGGGCTTTTAGGTCTTTGAGTTTCCCACAGTTGGGTGCAACTTTCCATCAAGGCAACCGCTTTAAATTGCCTGTAATTGGCTCGATAAAATTTTGTCAGTCGCGTCCCATTCCCCAGGGCGCAATCGTCAAACAAGCTCGCGTCGTTAGACGGTCTAGTGGCTGGTATATAATGTTGACTTTGCAATGGGATGTCTCAATTCCCGATATTATTCCTCACGGCAATCCCGTAGGAATTGATGTAGGGTTGACTAATTTGATTGCAACTTCTAACGGGCTTTTAATTAAAAGAACGAGGTTTTTTGCTGACGCAGAACGCAAGCTTAAATTGCTGCAACAGCGCGTTACTAGAAAAAAAAGCGGGTCAAATAATTGGAAAAAGGCTCAGAAAAAAGTCGCTTTGCTGCATGAATATGTGGCAAACTGCCGAAAAGATTGGCATCGCAAGCTGTCACATCAAATCTGTGATGACGCGGGTATGGTTTTTGTCGAAGACCTTAATCTGGTCGGACTGAAAGCAGGGATGTTAGGTAAGCACTGCTTAGATGCTGGGTTTGGGCAATTCTTCAACATATTGGAACAAACTTGCTTTAAGCGCGGTGTGTATTTCCAGAAAGTAGATGCTAAAAAGACTAGCCAAACCTGTCCCAATTGCCTTAACGAAACAGGCAAAAAAGAGTTATCACAACCAACTCACTCGTGTCACAATTGCGGCTATACAACCGACAGAGATGTCGCAGCCGCGCAAGTAGTTCTCAACCGAGGGCTTGCAGCCGTAGGGCATACGGTCAAGATGCTTGCCGAGGGTAAATTCATTGGAATCCCTGCGAAGCAAGAATCCCCACGCCTTTAGGCCAGGGAGTGTCAAAATCAAAAGATTCAAATTAATTCAGAGGCGGTAGGAGTTTTGCTAATGAGTAAGCGTTCTTCGGTTGAATCCCCAAATCATCAATCCTCTTCAACCCCAATCAAGCCTGCTTTGCAAGCAGTCCTGGGGAGTCTAGATGTAAATCTAGAAGCAGAACTGACAACATACAGAAGGCACAGGAGGCGCGCCGAACAGTGGGTGTCGCCCTCAGTTCGTACCGGCAAGCAAACAGCCACAACCGAGCAACAGCTAGCCCAAAATTTGGCGCAGCAGACTGCGGAGGAAACCCAGCAGCCGCTATCGCTGCCCCTATCCCTTGCCGGCACTCAGGGCGATGCCCCGCTAGCCACTACCAGGGGTGGCACAAAACTATCTAGCAGTGCCTTGGCACCCAACAAGTATCTCGAATCAAGCGAAAAACTGATCGAAAGTTTGGACGAGTCAAAAGCTGAGCCTACTGTAGAACGCAGTTTAGCCGCCAGTTTGTTAACTCCGTTGGGACTGAGTTCGATGCTGCTGTTTTTGCTGTCGTGCACAGCTTTGGGCTACGCAGTCATGTACCCGTCAAATCTAGTTAAGATGGCCGGCCTGAACCGTTTGCTCCGCACCTCACCCTCTCCCGACAGTCCCGCCTCTACTTCCACCTCAGATACCAAGACCAAGGAACTGCCGAAAGCTCCAAATCTGGTATCCAAGGAATTTGTGGAGCTAGATTTGAGCACTCTCAGCAATGTCAAGCCGACAGTCAGCCCGATTCCTTCCCCGTCACCAAAAGCATCAATCCCGCCAACTCCGCCAGCGCCTCCGGGCCCCAGCGGGGCTGTGCCGATTCCTACAGAAGACGGCAACCCGGCTAGAGGCAGGGAACAAGGACTCAACAATCTGAGCACGGCTTTGCTTCCCAGTCCCAGCCCCAGTGCCGCGCAGCCAGTGCCGACACTGCCGACACTGCCTCCAACACCATCCCCAGGCCAGCCTGCCGCCACATCCCCGGCGACAGCATCGCCAGCCGCCGCATCCCCAGCGGCCGCAGCCCCGCTGGGAAGGCCTGCACGGGCCGCAGACGGTTTTTATTACGTTGTTACCGATTACACAGGCGAAAAATCGCTGCAGCAAGCCAGAACCGCAGTTCCCGATGCCTACGTGCGGAACTTCTCAAAGGGTGTCAAGATCCAAATGGGGGCTTTGAACGATCCTGCCTCAGCAGAACGTTTGGCGAAAGAACTCCAAGAAAAAGGGGTGAAGCCACAATACTATCAGCCATAAATTAGGTAAAGGGTGAAAAACTTTAACTAAATTGTTAGACAAAGCTAGACAATGAGGAATGTTTTGTCTAACACAAAATTGGTTTTGTAATTGTCAATTCCCTGTCCTAAATCTAAAATTTAATAAAATCGGGAGACGGGCAAAATGGGATTATTCGATCGCCTATGGCGAGTGATTCGAGCCAATATTAACAGTTTGGTCGGGGCTGCAGAAGACCCAGAAAAAATTCTGGAACAGGCTGTAATGGATATGCAGGAAGATTTAGTGCAGCTCAGACAAGCTGTGGCAGGAGCGATTGCAGCTCAAAAACGCACTGAACGCCAGTGTTCCCAAGCTGAGTCTACAGCAGCAGAATGGCATCAGCGGGCGCAGCTAGCTTTGCAAAAAGGCGAGGAAAATTTGGCGCGGGAAGCTCTGACGCGCAAGAAATCTTATCAAGAAACGGCAACGGCGATGAAAGCCAGTCTGGATCAGCAATCGGCTGTTGTCACTAAACTTAAAGAAAATATGCGGACGCTCGAAAGTAAAATTTCCGAGGCAAAATCTAAAAAAGATATGTACATTGCCCGAGCTCGATCGGCCGCATCGTCGGAAAGGCTGCAAGAAATGATGGGAAATCTCAGTACCGGCAGCGCTTTGAGCGCGTTTGAACGGATGGAAGAGAAAGTCATGCAGCTAGAAGCTCGCTCCGAAGCAATCGCAGAACTCGGAACTAATGATTTAGAAAAGAAGTTTCTCTCTCTCGAAGGTGCCGACGATGTGGATACCGAGTTGGCGGCGATGAAAGCACAAATGCTTCCGGGCAACAATACACCCAAATTGCCGTCGAGCGAGCCGCCCGCATCCTGAACCCCGGGCAACAGAACAAGAGTCGAGACGAGCAAAAACTTCTCAACAGCCTAGCTAGAGATGGCTCGAAGCCTGTTGGGGAATTCCCGGATCGACGTTAAACTCAATGGATAGGTGCATGAATAAGCTTGCCTGCATCACATTACTCGATCGCTTTAAACTGGATTTATCTGTCTGCAAAAATTGCCAAAAACTAAATCGCACTAAAAATCTGACAAGAGTGAATTTCACAACTGCGGGCTAGGGCTATCAAGCCTGCTTTCCGCCTACTTCGTACACCTCACCCAGGAAAAATAGCATTATGGGATTATTTGACCGCATTAGCCGAGTCGTCAAAGCCAATCTTAACGATCTGGTCAATAAAGCTGAAGACCCGGAAAAGATTTTAGAACAGTCTGTTACGGATATGCAGGAAGACTTGGTGCAGTTGCGTCAGGCCGTTGCCAGCGCGATCGCTACTCAAAAGCGCACCCAGACTCAGTACAATCAAGCTGAATCTCAGTCTAACCAGTGGCAGCAGCGCGCTCAGCTAGCCCTGCAAAAAGGAGACGAGACTTTGGCCCGGGAAGCGCTAGTTCGCAAAAAGTCTCACGCTGAAACGGCGGCTACCCTGAAAGCCAGTCTGGATCAGCAATCGGCTCAGGTGGAAAGTCTCAAGCGCAACTTGATCGGTTTGGAGAGCAAAATTTCTGAAGCTAAGACTAAGAAGGATATGCTCAAAGCGAGGATATCGGCTGCTAAAGCTCAGGAACAGCTCAACAATACCATTGGCACCTTGAATACTGGCAGTTCAATGGCGGCTTTCGATCGCATGGAAGAAAAAGTTTTGCAGATTGAAGCTCGCGCGGGGGCTTCCGCAGAATTGGCGGCCGGCGGCAGCAATTTAGAGGAACAGTTCCGCTTGCTCGAAAGCGGCGGTGATGTTGATGACGAGTTGGCTCAGATGAAAGCTCAACTGACCGGGGGTTCTGTGTCTCAAGGTCAATTGCCGGCAGCGGGTAAAACGGCAGCAGCTAGTAGCTCGGAGTCGAGCCCGGTGATTGACGCTGAGTTGGAAGAATTGCGATCGCAGCTCAATAAAATGTAGTCATCTCTATCAAAATTTATCTATTTCTCAGATCGCAGGTTTGATAAAATGCTCCGCCGACCTACAGCGCTAGCTTGGGAGGTCGGAGTTTTTTTTTGTAATTTCTAGTTACACAAAATATGAAGTATGTCAACCATCTTTATATTGACTTAAGGAATTAAGTGTTTAAAAAGTGATAGAGTAATTTTATTCCTTGCAAGAGGGGTAGCTTGGGAGGTCAGAGTTCTTTTCAGTAATTGCTTATTACACAAAACAAGAGGGCTGTCAACTATCTTTATATTGACTTAAGGAATTAACTCTTCCAAAAGTGATAGAGTAATTTTATTCCTTGCAATTGCGTCGGCAGCGCCCGATCGTAAGTGTAAATAACTATCAAATATCGCTAATCTGTCATGCCCGTGCAATTTTCTAGAGGCTTTTGTAAAATCAAGTTTTTCAAGGCATTAGCACTTGGTTTTTCAATTGCAGCTATTTGCCCCGCACTGCTATCAGCTCTAAGTGTTGGTGAGTCGATGGTTGGTACGGACTCCGGGGTGCAAGCGCCAATTTTGCAGGATAATTTACCGTCTCAATTCAAACTAAATCAAGAAACAGCAGACGATCGCGATCGGCTTCGTGATTTATACTCGGGTTCAGAATTAGATAGAGGTAGTAAAGAGCTAGAAAATAGCATCCCGGAATTCGATCAAACCACCCAAAGTGAGGCTCCAGAAACTCTCCCTCAATTGCCGAACAGAGGAGAAAATAGACACGAATTTCCGATTCCTAACCCGCGACTGCCAAATCCGGCTCCTCTCCCATAACCCGCGCCACCAAAGCCCTTGCCTTCAGCCGCACAGCTTTTGCCGCCTGCTGTTGCGGCGCCGGCACAGCCTGCTGAATTGCTAAGATTCCGGGTACGATAAGAGTCGATCGATTTGAAGTAGTTGGCAGTGATTTACCGCGAGCCGATCGTGCAAAATCCCAGAAGAGAAATCGCGATCGGTATCGGTACCAGCAGTCGAGAAAGCGATACATCTTTGCTGGGAAAGGATTTTCCACCGCAGTTGTGTCTCGCAATGGCAGCATTTGGTGCTAAGGTGAGCAGCAGCAGCCCTGAGAGTCGATTTTTGACCTGGCTGGGTCGATTTCAGTACGTGCGGTTGTTGGCTCCTGAGACGCTGCTGCAGGTGCGATCAAATGTGGCATTGGCTGGGGCAGAGCTTTTGGCGATCGAACAATTCGGTATAGGAGGCTCAGATATCTTGCGGGGTTAGCGTCAGGATGCAATGCTTGCCGATAGCGGGATTTTTGATTCAACCGAGTTGCGGTATCCGATGCAAGCGCAGCGACGACACACAAGGAGTTTTGCAGGTGACGCCGTTTCTGGATTCTGGCAATGTTTGGAATCCGAGGGAAAGCGCGGTTTTGGAAGCGAATACTTTGCTGTCAGCGGGATTGCGGCTGCGGGGACTGTACGGCGAAAGGTGGAATGCTCAGCTTGGGCTGGGGAATTCCTTTGATTGATATTAAGTCGAGCAACAGGAGTTTACAAGAGCGCGGGCTGTATTTTTCTGTATAATTCAAACCTTTTTAGGAAAGCAGTCGTTTTGCCCTTGGCGGAACTGAGCAATTCCGCTATATAGTAATAAGTATCATTTGGCACTCCTCTGTAGCTGCCAAGAGTGCATTTTACTGATAATCTTTAAATTAAACTATGTCTAAGGTGCGGTTGCTGCTTTTAAGTTCTTTTGCTGCCGGTTTTGGGCTTTGCTCAATCATTTTGGCGATGTTTACGATGACTTCCCGGCTGTCGTTTACGTCTTTTTTTACATTTGTTTTAACTTTGGTGTTTTTTGGAATTAACCTGCTTTTTGCTTTGCATTATTATACATCAATAACCAAGCAATTGAGTGTTAAAAATAAAAGGAAAGCGAGAATTTAGCGGCTGTGAAGCACAAGCGGAAAAAGGCATGGAGACTTCTTTATGGAATTGGAAGGGAATCAAGGAAAACGCCTCTGCGTTAGGAAAAATATCTAGCTGTAACCCATAATTATTTAAAGTCTAATTATTTAGGAGGTCGGTCTAGAAACAAGACTAAAATGGTATGAATTTGCTAAGAGGCCGATCGCACTAAAATGACTGTACAGTCGCACCCACGCGCCACAGCTTCCGGGATGTTCCCGTGAATCACCTGCTTCAGCAGCCCTTCACGGCTCGCTCCCAAGACGATCGCATCGCACTGATCGTTCTGAGCCAAATCAATTAAAGCATCAGAAACCGATTTAGCGCAAACCGAAGTCGCTATTATCGAACAGCTAACCCTGCGCTTGATAAACTCCGCTGCTTGCTTTAATTCTCCGCGATCTGGTTCTGCAACAGAAGGCTGATGAACCTGACACAATTTAATCTCCGGTACAGCACTCGCAGCCACCAAAGCAGGTAGCAGTCGCAAAGCCGCAGCTTGCTTGTAACCGCCGCGAATTGGCACCAACCAACGGTGTAAACCCATCAGCGTGTGCAGTCCCAATTCTGGCCCTGGAATCTCTGAATTCGGCGGGGCAAATTCAGTCTCAGGAATCGGTGAGGAATCTGAGGCGGCTAATGTGAGATTATCTGCACCATCAACTCCTTTGG
This sequence comes from Microcoleus sp. AT9b-C3, assembly GCF_036705485.1. Lineage (NCBI taxonomy): Bacteria > Bacillati > Cyanobacteriota > Cyanophyceae > Oscillatoriales > Microcoleaceae > Microcoleus > Microcoleus sp. AT9b-C3. The sequence goes on from NZ_JAUBUR010000004.1 coordinate 54,014, forward strand.
CATTAAATTCCCATTCAATAGACGCATATTTCCGCCCGCTAAAAGCGGTGGCAAACTCGTTTTTCTTTCGTGTTGCTAATAATTTTTCGCTCCATTTAACCAAAATCACCTCGCAGCCTGCTTGCCGAATTACGGTATCGACCACATCGCCAAAAATACGTCCTTTTGTGGAAAATTCGCCTTGCCAGCCCATCAAAATCAAATCGATATGTCGCTCCTTTATTGTCTCTAAAATCGCGTTAGGCACGTCATGAGCTACCCGTATTTGGGTGTGTACTGGCAATTTCCAATTGCGTATTATTCGTTCGGCTTGTTGCAGCAGGCGGCGGCTTTTGGTTGTCCGCACTGCGGTTTCTGAGGGAGAACTGTTGCGCGGTACTAAGATGATTTGCAGGCATTCTAATTCGTAATTGCGATCGCGCGCAATCGCCGCCGCCAGCCGCAGCAAAGCGGGTGCTGTTTGGGGATTGGAAAGCGGTACTAATAAGCGGCCGTTTCCGACTTGCGGAGCTCTGGTTTGATAGACAACATAGGAAGGTTCTGGATGCGGGCCCTGGGTTGTTTCTCCGCTGAGGCGATCGGATTCAACTCGGATAATGTCGCTGCGGGTAATAATTCCCACCAAACGCCGCCCTTCTACGACAGGCAAACGGCTGATATTGTAGTTATTGAGCCTATACAATACCTCGCTTAAAGTATCCCTTGCTTTGACTGCGATCGGCCCTACAGTCATAAATTCTTTGAGCAGGGAGTTGCCGGACAAATTGCGCTCTCTGGCATTGGCCAAATCGGTTTGACTGACAATCCCGACTAATTTGCCCTCTTCAACTACTGGAAATCCTCGGTGGTGCGATCGCGAAAATGCCTGCATCACTTCATCGAAAGTCAGCAGACTCGAAAGAGTTTCTACTCGGCGCTGCATCACGTCATCTGCGTGCAAGTCGCTCAAAGTATTGCTGGCAGCTTTTGCCTGCGTCAGTTGAATGCCGTTAAACTCCAAAAGGCGATCGTACAAAGAGCCATTGTCCACCTTTTCTGCGACCAAATAAGCCACTACAGAACAGATCATCAAAGGCAGCACTAATTTGAAATCCGCAGTAATTTCAAACACAATTACTACCGCAGTAATCGGCGCCCTAGAAACCGCGCAAAAAAACGCTCCCATTCCCGCCAAAGCGTAAGTTACCGGCAAACCGATGCCCAGGGAATCTGCCTGCACAATGCCCACCATGTGACCGAGTGCAGAACCGAGAACTAGGGCAGGTGAAAATAATCCTCCCGGAGCTCCAGAAGCAGCGGAAATAATTGTCAGAAAAAAGTGAGCTACAAAAGCAATTAAACTCGTTATGCCACTTGCTTCGCCGGTCAGCATAAACTCCCGTAAACCCGTATTGTCGCGGAAAGTTGCTGGGAGAAAAGCTATTACTGAACCGCAGATTAAACCAGCTAGAGCCATTCGCACGGGCAAAGCTAATTTGAGCGATCGCCTGTTAAATTGCAAGCTAGCCATAATCCCTTTGGTGAACAAAGCTCCCAGCAATCCGGCTAAAACTCCTAACAGTATATAAAACGGGATTTCCTGAGCATCAAAACTGGTTTGGTACGCGCGAAGGTTCAAACTTAAACTATCGCCTCCCAAAAGCTGCGAGACAACTGCACCGATAAATGAAGCGATAATTGCAGTCCCTAAAGTCAATCCCGAAACGTCGTGCAGCAGTTCTTCAACTACAAACAAAACTCCTGCAATGGGAGCATTGAAACCCGCAGCCAATCCAGCAGCAGCACCGCAAGCAATCAATTGTCGGCGGTAGTCTGGAGAAGTGGGCATCAAGTGACCTATCCAGCCAGCCAAAGATGCTCCTATTTGGACAGTTGGGCCTTGCCTGCCTAAAGTTAAACCGGAACCAACGGCTAAAATAGTGGTCAGAAGTTTGGCGACAGCTACTCGCAAATCTAAGGCAAGATTGACGCCGCCGAGAGCAGCTTTGACGTGGGGAATGCCACTGCCTGCAGTTTCGGGAGCCAAACGCTCAACCAATAAACCTGTCAGCAACCCGCCACATAAACCGACGCACGGCAGTAATATCCAAGCTGGAATTAATGTCGAGGTAGCAACTCGCCAACTGCCGAGCCATCCGACTCCTGATTTGAGCAAAACACCGGCCAGGCCGGCCACTAAGCCGATTAGACAAGCTTCAAAAATAGCGAGGCGTTTCGGTCGTAAAAAAAGTTGAGATTTGATGACCCTGGAAGGTTCCCTAAATTGTTTAGGGATAGTTATGTACGGCATAAATAGCGTAGATGGCCTGAGAATTGTCTGCTCGATCGCACTTTAGCGAAAAATCGTTCGATTTGGCAAAATATAACTAATTTTTAACCGAACGTTCACGCAGAGTAACGCAGATAAACTTTACTAATCTGCGTTACTCTGCGATTATTTACCCAATAACCTCTACTAATGTTTTTAAATTCGGCACTTCCAAGTCTGGCTGGCCTCTAGCCTGCAGTGTCGCCCCAAATCCTGTTTTGTCCTGTCTGCGATTTACCCAAACCGTTGAGATTCCCCTTGATGTGGCTGGTACAATGTGATGATAGATGCTCAGAGCAACCTGCAGGGGTTTGTCAGTAGAAATCCCCATTGTTTCTAGGGCTATTTTAAAGTTGCGAGTTGGCGGTTTGTACGATCGCACTTTTTCCCCAGCAATCAACCAGTCGAATTCAACTTTTAACTGCTGGGTTGTACCAGCAAACAAATCATCGTCAATATAGGAAATAACTGCCAGTTTGTATTTCTGATTTAGTGCTGTTAAAGCGGCCACGGGATCGGGAAATGGTTGCCAATTTTTGAGAGAATCAAGCAAACAATTTATTTCTGTTCTTGATGCTGTTTCTGTGGGTTGAAACTTAATTTCTTGCTCTAACTTTTTAACTATTCCTTGCAAAATATTTCGAGATTTTATATAATTATCATTGTGTTTTTTTAGGGGAAATTCAAAGTCAGCAAAAAGCTCTAAAATTCCGTCATACATGAAATATATTTCCCGATTAGACCGGAAGTGTTTCAATGCGGCTAATATCCCTCTTTCCCCATCTATTAGAGTGCCGTAGCAGTCAAAACTCACTATTTCAAATTGATTAATTTTTAGCATAGTTCACTCCTAGTTTAGGGTTGATATTCCGCAAAAATCTCAATTTTTCCCACAATATTTTGATTGAATTCGCTCAATTCTTCTGCCGGAATCCAATATTCTTGGTGAATCGAACTGCCCACATTTTGTACGGGATATTTTTTTAAGAATTCGGCCGCCACCCGAAAGCGCGTGGCATAGCCGAAATATCCCGATGCTGCATCTCTTGTATTCCAATCTCGCGCGATTTGTATGGCATAGGCTTTGTGAACTACGGGATAAAAAGTAGGCTGAAAGGATAAGCGTGGCGGAAATGCCAGAAAATCGCTTTCTTTAATCAGTTCCATTTCTTTTTTGCCGACGGCTCGAAACAGCGTTACTGTCTCTTGATCTGATACATTGATATTTTTAAACCACGCTTTCCAACCGTCCCAATTGTGAACTATTTTAGCCAATTCAGCGTAACCGGCGGCGCCTGGATGGGAGCCATCGTTTTCGGTAAGTTCTTTTTGCCAAATTTCTGATTTTTGCAGTGGCGTGCAAACATCTAGATAAGGCACTTCTAATTCGCTGCAAACTTGGGAAAAATGTTCAGATAAGTTGGCAATCCGGCTTGTGCGATCGGCATCAATAACTGGCGGTGGCCCTACCATTAATACTGGAAATACATTTTTGGCTGACGTGAGAATAGAGCGGGTATTTTCAATTGATTTGTCAAATTCTATGCGAATTTTTTCGTTTTCTAGGTAAGTGTCGTTGACGCCAAAGGAAAATACTATTCTGCCGTCGGTGTAGTGAGGTAAGCGGGCAGAAATTTCATTGAACCAACGAGTTTCTATATCGGCACTGGTTTCTCCCCTTATTCCTAAATTGTAGTAGGTAATATCGTGTCCTTGTCCGCAAGCGCCAGCGCAAATCCGTCCTGTCCAACCGAGACATTTTGGATCGCAAGTACCGTTTACAAAAGAATCGCCGATAAAACAAATACGCATATTATGTGTGGGAAGTGAGAATTGGTGACTGTTGACTGCTGGCTGTTGGCTGTTGACTGTTGGCTGTTGACTGTTGGCTGTTGACTGTTGACTGATGATTGATGGCTGATGACTACTAACAACTAACAACGGCCAACTGCCAACGGCCAACTGACTTTAATTCTTGCCGATGACGGACAATCCCTCTACAATTACAGACGGTGTGTGGCAAGAACCATTCCACTCAGAGTCTCCTCCCAATTCTACTAATTGTTTGAGGACGCTGTAGACGTTGCCAGCTACCATTGTGTCTTTGATTCTGCCGACTATTTGACCTTTTTTGACTCGGTAGCCGAGATCGACATTAATTGAAAAATCGCCGGAAATTCCGGCACTGCCGCCAAGCATTTGATCGACTACAATTCCGTCGTCTAATTGAGCGATTAAATCGATTAGGGAAAGCGAACCTGGTTTAATCAAAACATTGAACAAACTCGGCGTCGGATAGCTGCCCAAACCCGGGCGAAATCCGTTGCCGGTGGTGCCGCTGCCCAAGGCTCGACCGGTGGTGCGATCGGTATAAAATAGCTGCAACACTCCGCTGTTGATAAAGACGATCGCCCGAGTGGGAGTACCTTCGTCGTCAAAGGGACAGCTATAGGGCCCGATATCCGGCTGCTGCGAGAGGGTGACAAGCGCCGATGTCACTTGTTGGCCTAATCGATCGTTCCAAGGCGAAGCGCCTTCGAGTACCTGTTTGCCGTTCAACGCCGCACACACAGTCCCCCACAACAAGTCGGCGGCTTTGGCTGTAAATAGGACTGGCACGCGGCCCGTGGGAGGGGCTACATTGTCTTTCGCCCATTCTAAACGCTGCAAAACCCGCTTGGCGCTGGTGTTTAAGTCGAGGGTGCCGCGTTCGGTTTCGCCTTCCCAAATGTTGAGGAAATCTTCGCCCCGCACTAATTCTGCTGATAAGTAACCGCTGAGGGTGGTGTCGGTGTGACTGGAATCCAAGCCTAGTGTGTTCAGCAAGCGGGTGCTCTCGATTTCGCAGTCGAGTTCGGCGGTGCAGAGGCTTTCTGGATAGGCTTCCCGGACGATCGCGATCGCCTCTTTGCCCCAGTTTACTAGCTGTTCGGCCGGCACCGACACTCCGCGATCGGGATAAACAACTTTCTCACCGGTGCCGAGTTCGATGGTTTCCGGTTCGTTAAGTTGCGAAAGCGCGATCGCCCTGTCCACCAAAATTTGCGGTTCCACCGGCCCGTAGGCCACCGCCAAACCCGGCCGCCCGTCCCGCCACAGCCGCAGGGCAATGCCTTCTGCTTGGGCGGTTTCTAGCTGTTTGAGGCGGTTTGCTTCAAAAAAGACCGGCCGCGAGAGCGATTGCGATTCCAATACCTCAGCAGCTTCTGCACCTGCTTTGGTGGCTAGTTCTAGCAGTTGTTCTGCTGATTGGTCATGGGTCATTGTTCTCGGTGGTTGCTAATGGGCGATTCGATTTTCGATTTTCGATTTTCGATTTTCGATTAAAGAATTGGCAAGGACTTACTGGATATGGCTTGGGAGCACGGGCCTACATTTAGATTCTTTGGGGAAACTGGTGGAAGGCGCGATCGCAATATTGTACGCATTTGTGATTGTTTGCATCTTGCCAACCGCTTAGCGTCGATTTTAGCTTTTAGATTTACTCCACAGATGAATCTGAGAACTTGAACTAGAATCTAAAATTTTCATATCTCCATTACAGGAGTACGTGGGACGCTATCTGTTTTTGGCTGCGGTCAGAAACCGACTTTTTTGCTGCGGTTCAGATCTAAAAGCCGAGATTTTTTCTGAAAAAACCCGGTTGCTTAAATCTGATGGAGAATGCTGCCCGATATCAGTTATTGCTAAGCTATTAACTAAATAGTTAGTTCGTGCAGCAGCCAAAATCCTGCAAAAGATTCCGATTCTGGATTCGACTGAATTGCTAAGAAATGTACTTTTTTTGCTTGCTTTTTAGCTTCTTCAAATCCTTTCGCTTCTCTCTCAGTTGCTGCGTCTCTGAGATTAGCTAAAATCCAGCGATCGTTAGCTCCGGTATCTAATACCAGCCTAGCAGGTGGGCCGCTCTCAAATTTCAGAAAAGCCAACTCCAACCCCGACATCCAACCTGCCAAAGCTGTTGCTCTCGACGAGTAGATAATTAGTCCCGGAATTTGCGTTTCTGGGGCGAGGCGTGTCATCGGCAGTCCGAAAGCTTCGCCAAATCCGATATCCCACTCGGACATTTCGTCAAAAGCTGCGATCGGCAAACTCACAAACCTCCATTTTTCGCCGATTAAAGCATCCGGCAGCGCAACTGGCGTTTCGGGTATAAATTGAACGCTAGGGTTCACAACCGGTTGATAGCCCGGTTCGGCGGGATAAACGTTTTGCATCCGTTCTTCCAGCCACAGGCTGAGGGCGAGGGTGCGGCGGCTGCAGGCGGCGGGAATGTCCAAATCCTCACAGGCTTTGGTAATCATGTTCCCCATTTGGCGGCGGAAAAAGCGGATTTTTTCAGGTCGTTTGGGTGCTGCGGCGATCGCATCTTTAATGGCGCCAGCCAGCCACAGGGAATTCACGGTAGAACTAGAGCACAATTGCGAGTAGCGAAACAGAGATTCGGCATTGTCGCCTACATTCAGCGGGCTTTCGCAGATCAACACTTCCCATTTTTTTTTCTCTCGCTCGTCTAGGATTGGACGGCTGTAAAAGTCGAGTTCCCAAATAGTAGCCATGCCGCGCTGTTAAAAATTAATCCTTTCTCATGTTACCGGACAGCGGGCAAGTTTCTGATTCTGACAATATAAGGCTGATTTTCAATCGCGGGCGATCGCATTAACCTAAATCTGGGTCGGTCAAACCCTTGCCGCTCAAAATTGTCAGTGCAATGCTTGGCACTCGTTGGTTAGTATATGGTTGATAGAACTGCTTAATAAATATCGGCAGTAGTTAAGTTTAGTAAATCTCATCATGCACAATAATTAAAATATCCCGATAACTGTTGTCAAAAGAGTCGGTATCAAATATAGAGCCTTACATAAAGCTGCCCGTCATACTGCATCTTAGCCGGAGTAGTTCCTAAATCAATATTTTTTGCCTGCTGTGATAATTCTTGTGCCAGAGTGGCGATCGTCGATGACGTAAACAGGAAAAACCTATGATATCGGCTGAATCTCTGATTGATGCTCTCAAAAACTCGGATTTGGAATTGTGCCACAGTGCGGCTAGAGCTTTGGGTATTGAATCTCTGATTGACACCCTCAGACACCCAGACTCGGAAGTGCGCCAGAGTAGTGCCATTGTTTTGGGTGAACTGGGTGACAAGCAAGCGGTTGCACCCCTGATCCAAGCTCTCAACGACTCAGTGACAGGAGTCCGCCAGTACGCCGCCTCCGCTTTAGGTCAACTGAGTGACAAGCAAGCGGTTGAACCCCTGATTCGCGCCCTCAAAGATGAGCGTACTGCGGTACAGGGTACGGCTGCCCGGATTTTGGGTGAGATGGGTGACGCACGAGCTATCGACCCACTAATCAATCTATTTAGCGATGATGAGTGGGGGCTGCGTCGGACAGCTACGGAGGCTTTAGTTAAGCTTGGTGAACTGGGATTATCACCGTTGCTCAACGCGCTCGCCGATGAGAATAAATGGGTGCGGTTTCAGGCCGTAGAGACGTTGGGCAAGTTAGGCGACGCACGAGCCACCCTGCCACTGATCGAGGCACTCAAGGACTTTGACTTTGATGTTCGTAGGAGTGCTGCCCAAGCTTTGGGTGAGCTTGGGGATAAGCGGGCGAGTGAACCGCTGATAGAAGCTCTCAAAGATAATGATGCTGAGGTGCGCCGACTAGCTGCGTTTTCCTTGGGTAAGGTTGGGCACACCGACAACACACGGGCAGTAGAGTCTCTGATTAATGCCCTCAAGGATACGAACCGTTATATTCGCTGTAGTGTCACTGTTGCGTTAGGTTATCTAGGTAATCGGCAGGCAGTTGAGCCACTGATCGATGCTCTTAAAGATGGCGATGACAACGTGCGTAGTAATGCCGCTACCGCTTTGGGTGAGCTACGTGATGTGCGGGCAGTTGAACCTCTGGGCCTCGCCCTGAGCGATCCGTCTATGTCGGTACGCTGTTGTGCTGCCAAAGCTTTGGGTCAGTTGGGGGATTTGAGAGCTATTGACTTGCTGATTAACGCGCTCAATGACTCGGAGTGGCAGATGCAAAAAGCTGCAACCCTCGCCTTGGGTGAGTTGGGCGGCTTGTCGGCGGTTGAACCACTAATAAATAAATTAAAAGATTGGAAAGGCAATGGATCTGTGCCAGAACCTACCATTACTGCTTTAGTCAAACTGGGTGAGCTTGCGGTATTACCGTTGATTGAAGTCCTCATGAATGCCTCGCTTTCGGTATGGGTACGCAAGGCAGTCGTCACAATTTTAGCGGCTGTGGGGGATGTGCGGGCGGTAAAACCCCTAATCCAAGTGCTTAAAGATGAGGACGACCGTGTGCGTGCCGGAGATAGGTACAACTGGGTGCGTGCCGAAGCCGCCCTAGCTCTGGGTCAATTAGGTGATGTGCGAGCCATTGAACCCCTAATTGAAGTGCTTAAAGACTCTGATGAGAGTGTCCGCTCAAAAGCAGTTGGAGCCTTGAGCAATTTTAGCCACTCGCCTGTGGTTGAACTGTTTATTCAGATGCTTGAGGGCAGGCGTTGGAGCGCAGAAATGCTCCCGAATATAGCCCGATTTTTGGGCAAAATGGGCGATAAGCAAGCTATTGATCCACTAATAAAATCACTCAACTATTCAAATGAATTTAGGTGTGGCTTTGCCATCGGCAACGATGAAATGGAAAATGGCGGCTACGTGCCAATGTTTGCGGGACTGAAGGTTGAGGAGCCTCGTCTGGCTGTTGTCGAGGCTTTGAACCAGTTAACGGGCAGCAGTGCCGTTGAGTTACTGTTCAACATCCTCCGACAGCCAAATCATCCTCTACGCCCGGATGCTGCTAAAGCACTGGGCAACTTGGGCGAACTGTCGCAATTGCGATTGATTAATGCACTTCAGGATGAAGATAGTTTTGTGCGACAAAGTGCGGCTAAGGCTTTGGGCAACATTGGGGATAAACAGGCAGTTCCAGCGCTGATTGAAGCGCTCGATGACGAAGATGACAAAGTGCGTTTGAGTGCGATCGAGTCTTTGCGCTGGATTGACAACAAAAAAGCGGTTGAACCTCTGATGCTTCAGCTTAGAGATTCTAATTGGCAAGTGCGCGAAGCTGCCATCAGAGCCTTAAGTCGGCTGCGAGACGATCGGGCTATGAAACCGCTCACCGATATGCTCAAAGATGAAAATAGCGAGGTACGCGAGCAAGCTCTTTATGCTTTAGGCAAGTTTGAGGGCCACCAAGATGTTGAACTGATAATCGAGTTGCTTAAAGATAGTGATTGCAAAGTGCGTCAGCAAACAGCCTATATGTTGGGTCAGGTGGAGGACGTGCGGGCAGTTGAACCGCTGATATCGGCGCTGCTAAATGACTCTGACTTGTTTGTGCGTAAGTTGGCTGCGATATCTTTAGAGCAGATTGGTGACAAGCGGGCAATTGAACCACTGCTCGAGGTTTTTAAACAAGAGGACGAAGATAGCGAGCTGCGTTCTACGGTTGCCTGGGTTTTAGGTAAGATTGGCGATCGGCGGATAGTTGAACCGTTTATCGATGGTATTGGGAATTCAAAGAGCAACATCTACTCTGCTGTTAGTGCAATACTTCGGACTGTTTTTAATTTTTTTAGACGACCGAATAAGGGTTTGAGGCAAGTCAGGACTTACGAAACATCAACTATTCAAGTCTCTTTTCCCCACGGAAGTGTCCGAACTCTTGTTACAGAGGCTTTGGGTGAGTTAGGCGATCCCCGTGCCGTCGAACCGCTGATCCAATTGCTTGAGGAGGGGCTTTTTGAGGAGCGTCAGCAGGCGGCTAGGGCTTTGGCAAAAATTGGGGACGTGCGAGCCGTAGAGCCCCTGCTCCAAGCTCTGAAACAGCCTTGGCCGAGTCCCCGTTTAGAGGCGACCCAGGCTTTAGAAAAGTTTGCTGATGTACGGGCGGTGGAGCCGCTGATTGAAACGCTTAAAGATGAGCATGAAGAAGTGCGATACGCAGCGGTTAAAGCTTTGGGAATAATTGGCGATCGCCGATCGCTTTTACCGTTGCTTGATGCCCTCTCTGATAGTAGTTGCCTGGTACGTGTTTACGCTGTGGAGGCTTTAGGTAATCTCGGCGATCTCAGTGCAGTCGAGCCGCTCATTCCGCTGCTTAAAGATAAAACTTGGCGAATAGACAGAATTGCTGCTAAGGCTTTGGGCAATCTTGGAGATGCACGGGCTGTCGGGCCGCTAATCGAAACCTTCCAGGATAGACATGACGACAATGATGCTGCCCTTGAGTCTTTGGTGAAGCTGGGCGAGCCTGCCTTAGTGTCCCTGTTTGAGGTCCTCAAGGATCAGAATCAAAACGTGCGGCGGAAAGCTGTTGAAGCTTTGAACAAGTTTGGGGATGCACGGGCGATCGCACCGCTCACTTCTGTACTAAAAGATCGAGACCCAAACATAGGTTATGCGGCTCGCAACGCGATCGAGAGCATCCGCAACCGGAATCTTCTTTAAGCTCACAAACCATTGTTGGGGTTAAAGTTGCACGCTCTTGGGCTTGAGCAAAGCAGTTGTCGGGATTGCGATTGGGCACCATTTTGCCGATCGCCGCCACTGGAACAAGTTCTTCAGGAATGATTTTATTTGTAGCCCCATGCAAGCTGTTATTGATACCCACGGCTTAAACAATCATCAATAAATCCGAGATGACTACTGCAAAATTGCTAAACTATAAAACAGAAAGCAAATTCTATGTATCAGTCCTCTTTGAGGGACACAACGAATAGCAGTTATTGCTGCTCGCCGCTTGTGCTGCGGATTTTATCAATAAATAATTCAGGGATCAAGAGTCAGAATTCATGCTGACTTCTGAAGGAGAAGAAAGAATTCAGTAGTAATTATAATTCCTGAATTATTGTTCGTTAATATGACTCCTCAATTATGACTTTTAAATTGTTATTCAATTGCGCTTTGCTTTAAACGGCATTTACAGAATTGACCTTACAAACACCACCCAAAGTATAGCTTTATTCTATGAGACAAATCATTCTCGAAAAGATTGTTTCTACCTTACAACCTTTAGATTTTGTTCTCGGTTTGTGGCAAGGAGGTTCAGCAGCCCACGGATACACCGACGAGTGGTCTGACCTCGATATTGCTGTTGTAGTTGAAGATAACTGCGTGGAAGAAACATTTAAGATTGTGGAAAAAGCGCTCGCAGAACTTGGCGAAATCGAACTCAAATATCGAGTTCCCGAACCAGCTTGGCACGGTCAGTCGCAGTGCTTCTGGCGGCTCAAAGAAACCCCGCCGTTTTTGCTAATTGATTTTGCCGTTTTCCGGCGCAGCAACCGCAACGATTTTCTGGAAGTAGAGAGACACGGGAAAGTGCCCATCGCCTTTGACAAAGCTAATCTAATTGTACCGCCTCCTTTGGATACAAACAAGCATTTATCCCAAATGCAAACTCGATTCAACGAAATAAAAATCCGTTTCGATTTGCTGCAACCTCTGGTAAAAAAAGAGATTTATCGGGGACATTTAGTAGATGCGAGCGGCAACTATCACAATTGGACGCTTCTACCCTTAGTCGAACTGCTGGGCATGATTTACCGTCCGCACAGATACGACTTTGAACTAAAATATTTCACGCGAGACTTTCCGCCCGAAATAGTCGATCGCGTCGCACCGCTTTTCTGCATTGCCAACCTTGAAGATTTGGCAGACAAACAGCAAATAGCTGAGGCTTTTTTTGCAGAAATTTTACCGCTTGCAGAAGCTAATTTTTACTTTGATAACACCCCAACACTACCGCAGTAGGCTCAAAGTTTCGTCCCGAAAACGATTAATATAGTAGCATCAACCTTAAAGATTAACATCCCATGACTAAACTCAGCGTTAACATCAACAGAATCGCCCTCCTCAGAAACTCTCGAAATATCGGCATCCCCAGCGTTACTGAAGCCGCAAAAACAGTAATTGCCGCCGGAGCCCACGGCGTTACAGTCCATCCCCGCCCCGACGAAAGGCACATCAAAGCTGCGGATGTTTACGAATTAGCTAAAATGCTAACCGTCGAGTTCAACATCGAAGGAAATCCGTTTCAGCCGCCATTTATGGATATAGTTTGCGACGTAAAACCGGCTCAGTGTACCTTGGTGCCGGACGCTCCCGACGTGCTAACATCGGATAGCGGTTGGAATATTCCCGAAAATCGCGATCGGCTCCTACCAATCATTGAAAAATTAAAAGACAATGGCATCAGAGTCAGCTTGTTTATGGACGCAGATGCTGCTCTCATGCCACTAGCAAAAGAAGTTGGAGCAGACCGAGTAGAACTGTACACAGAACCCTACGCGACGGCTTTTCGCGAAGGTAGAGTAGAATTTGTTTTTCAACAATATGTCTTAGCAGCTCAAGCAGCTCAATCAGCAGGTTTAGGGGTGAATGCTGGACATGATTTAAATTTGCAAAATTTAGCTAAATTTTGCTCTATTCCTGATATACTCGAAGTATCAATTGGTCATGCTTTAATTGCAGAAGCGCTAGAAATGGGTTTGTACAACACAGTACAAGCTTATCTAAAAATCCTGGCAGGTTCGTAGTACAAAATAACCTCGTGTGGTAGGGCGGATTTTGCCGTAATTAAACTCGTTTTTATCAGAGATTATAACTAAATCCGCCTACTAACATAAAGTATCAAAACTTACGTAAAAAAGGGTTTGACACGCTACAAATATTGTAATGTGGGGCTCGCAGCGCCATAGATAATTAGGCGATCGTCAAAAATAAAGTAAAACTAGAGGCTGTCACCCTGTGGGGGTGCTAGCCGCTTTCTAGTAGCAAGGCAGAGCCTGAATCCCAGACACCGCGTTTTTTGGGGGGGGCATTTCTTTAGCAACCTCCTCGGAAAAAGCTTTAATTTTTCTCCACTAAATTACTAATATTCTTTGATGATATTATGCGTAAGGAGTATCATTAAAATGTCCCGACACACTGAGGCTACTACTTAGCTCCCGCGCTGGCAACTTGCTACCTGCAGGTTTTGTGCAAGTACGGGATATTTACGTGTATCCAATATCCTCCTGTAGCCTCTGTGCGATCGCCAGATTTAATCCGGTGAAAACAGGCAAACACAAGTAACCATATACAATTCCTTACCCCCCTCGGAAGTGCGACATGAAAAAACTAATTTTACTGACTGGAATGCTACTCATGATGACGGCAAAATCAGTATTTGCCAGCCCAGTAGCCCCCAAAATTGCGCCGAGCGAGCTGATGGCTGCCTCGGAAATTACAGAAACCCTTAACAAACCCGTTACCTCTGAATCAGTTTCCAACCTCGAACCGATCGAACGAATGTCAACCTCGGAAATCCGAGAAACCATCAACCAACCCACCACCTATATTTTTGAAGGCATCAAAGGGCGAGAACTCACTCTCTCCCTGTGGGCGGGACAACTGACAGCCGAACTGTACAGTCCCAATGGTGAAAATATGGGGGTTATTGAAAAATCAGATAATCAGTGGATTGGCCAGTTGCCAGAGTCAGGCATCTACCGCGTGCGAGTTACCCCGAAAGGTGAAACCACCAGCTTTGTACTCGGACGCGATTTTAACGCTAAGTGGACTTATAGGCCCGATCGCGCAATTCCCATAGCATTCAAGGAAAAACAAGCCACAGTCAAACTCAAAATGTCCGGCTACCAAATCCAGCCCATCACGCTTCAAGGCAAGCAGGGACAGACAATTAGGGTGACAGCTAGCAACAAAAATCTAGATCTGGCGATCGAATCTCCGTCGGGGCAACTTCTGGATCAAGGCGAAGGTCAAACTTTTGCTCAACTACCCGAATCCGGAACTTACCGTGTGATCGTAGTTGCCAAGAGGCCGGTCAAGCCCTCAATCCGAGTTTCTGTGCAATAGCAAAGATTGCAGAAATACTCTTGAGGGCGATCGAATTTGCGCCACAAAAAAAAATAGCTCGCCCCATTGGCGAGCTATTTTTTGTGTAAAATCAACCTTGGATCAGCGCTTCAAAACGTTCTTGTTTCCAAATGCAGCTTAAATCAGAGTCAGCTAAAGCTAGCTCTCGGTATAAATTAGGGATCAACTCAACAGCCCGCTGCAAATTGTCAAGGGCCAAATCAGCAAATCCGAGTAGCGCATAACAGCAAGCTTTATTGTAAAAAGCGTTAGCAAAATCAGGATTTATTTCTAAGACTGTTTCGTAGCAAGCAATCGCCTCCGAGTAGCAGCCTTTTCGTGCCAATTCCACACCCCGGTTGTACCAAATCAAATAATCTTCAAAGGCACGCTCAGATGTGGGAGTAAACTTGGCATTTCTCTGATTTAAACCTATTAATTTCTCCAAAGCAACTCTCCGTTCGCCCACAGCTTCGGCTCTGCCCGGTTGTAGAGCGATCGATCGGCTAAAACTAGCCACTGCTTGTTTGTAAAGTCCCATTGAGTTGGCAGCTATACCGCGATTGTACCAAGCCTTTGCGTCGTCTGGGTTAAACTCGATCGCCCGGTCAAAACTGTTGAGCGCCTGATAGTAAAGCTTGAGTTCCAACAAGGCATTACCTCGGTTGTACCACGCCCAAGCAGCCTCCGGGTGCAAATTTAAAGAGCGATCGAAACTCCGAACCGCCTTCTCATACAGCCCCATATCGATCAGCGTCAGTCCCCGGTTGTGCCAAATACTCGCCGCACACGGACTGAACTCCAGAGCCCGGTCAAAACTGTTGAGAGCCTCCAACCAGCGGCCCAACTTTCCTAAAGCAATAGCCCGGTTGTGCCAGCCAAAGCTCGCATTCGGCTCCACCGCCAAGGCTTCATCAAAACTCTTCAGCGCCTCTAAGTGCCGTTCTAATTTCCCTAGAGCCATACCTCGGCCGAACCAAGCCTTATAATGATCTGATTGCAACTTCAAAGCTCTGTTAAAGTTCGCCAGAGCACCATGATCATCGTTAGCTTCGAGGTGGCGCGAACCCAGATGGTAATACCAAGCCGCTTCCAAGTTTTGAATTAAGTTCATAATATTTCGTATCTATCTTAAGGATGATTCTACATGAAATCCTACTGGGAGTAAAACTGTAATTCCACTAAAAATCTGAAAAATTTGATACAGGCTGATCGCCCGTACACACAGCCAGTAACAACCTCAACAATTTGCTGTCGAAACTAACTATTTTCCTCTAGTAAAAAGCTCTTTTAGCTAACCGCACTCATCGTTTTGTAGAGCTGATGCGAATCTTAACTCTGCGTCAATTACGCAACTCTTACCAAAAAAAATTGGTTTAAAGCCCCAAGCCTTGTAGGGAGAAATTAAAAGAAGACTATTCATTACTCCAATCCTATTCCTTCCAGGTAGAGGTCGCCCCGCGGTCAACTGTCAACTGTCAACTGTCAACTGTCAACTGAACGCATCCCGAATTAGGTTTGCAGTTACACAAAGAGTCCTAGGGCGCCCCAAGTCTAACTGCAAATCTCATAGTGCTAATAGATCGAACTTCTGCTTGCCCTATTCAAGCAACCACAACCGCTGTTTTAGCATTCTCACTCAACAGCAACTGGCCTGTTGCATCAATACTAAAATCTTTCCCCAGCAGAAAACCCTTGCCCATCAACCGCTGGCAAACAACCAGCGCAGTAATCCGGCGAATTTCTTCCATCACGTCAGCAGGAATCAAATAACTCAAACTCCAAAGCACGGACTCGCAGTCATACCAAATCAAACGCTCAATACTGACAATCATCAAAGCAGCTACACTGTCAACAGACAGCCGCCCTCTGAGATCGGCAATCAAATCCTTACCAATTAAGCTATTGCGAGTCATCATCGCTCTAGCCATCTTCCCAATTTCTTGTTCGAGTTCTAAATGATTCATGCTTGGCACTGGCTTTTATGTTTTTAAAGCACTACTAAAAGTAAAAACAGTAGACGCTACCAGGCTCTGCCATAGCGTAGCTGACGCAGGCTCTACCGCAACTCTTTTAACAAAGTATACCTAAAGAAAGATCAAAAATGTATCTAAAGGGAGATACCAAAATATTATTTTTTTGATATAAATTGTTCAACCAATTCCCACAAGAGTTTTTACCAGCAGCAAATTGAGTATTTATACTTGCTATGGCCCGGAGTAAAGTCGATCGATTTTAGATTTTAGATTTTAGATTTTAGATTGGGGAGCATCTCATATTTGTAAAAACACTTATTCTGGCTCCTTCCTTCTTCCTCCTGACTCCTGACTTCTTCCTCCTGACTCCTGACTCCTGACTTCTTCCTCCTGACTCCTGACTCCTGACTTCTTCCTCCTGACTCCTGACTCCTGACTCCTGACTCCTGACTCCTGACTCCTGACTCCTGACTCCTGACTCCTGACTCCTGGCTTGGCTGCAAAAGTCAATCGATTCGAGAATTGGAGAAAGCAAGCTCACGGAGGAAAGCGGGGGGTTGTACTCTGGCTGCTTTCAGTCGAAGATTGGTAAATTCGCTACATAATAAGGAAGTAGTTACCTCAGAGAGAAAAAAACAATGGCTGCAAACCAGGCAGACATCGATATTGCCCCCTTGATCGACTACGGCCTGATCGACCCCACCGCTACGCCAGAGCAAGTAGAATACTGTTGCCAACAAGCCGAGAGATTTGGGTTTGTCACAGTTTGCGTGTATCCCGCCTACGTCAGACAAGCAGTCGATCTGCTGCACGGCAAACGTCCCAAAGTCTGT
Source organism: Microcoleus sp. AT9b-C3 (assembly GCF_036705485.1). Lineage (NCBI taxonomy): Bacteria > Bacillati > Cyanobacteriota > Cyanophyceae > Oscillatoriales > Microcoleaceae > Microcoleus > Microcoleus sp. AT9b-C3. Next base: position 71,027 of record NZ_JAUBUR010000004.1, read on the forward strand.
ACAGTTATAGGTTTTCCCACCGGTGCTTCAACTTCAACGGTGAAAATTTACGAAGCTCTAGAAGCAGCAGATAATGGAGCCGTAGAGTTAGATGTCTCCGTTAACTTAGGATTGTTGAAAGCTGGAAGAATCGACGAATTCCACCGGGAATTAGCCCAAATTTGCGAAGAAACTAATCTCACCATTAAAGCAATTATCGAAAGTTCGCTGCTTTCCGATCCCGAAAAAGAATTAGCGGCTGAGATTTGTATGGAAGCTGGTGTCGCTTACATCAAAACCAACACTGGCTTTTTTGGCGCGGCGAAAGTTGACGATGTGCGCCTGCTGAAGGAAGTTACGAAGGGAAGGATTGGGATTAAAGCGGCCGGAGGAATTCGTACTCACGAACAAGCTCTAGATTTGGTAGTAGCTGGTGCTACTCGTTTGGGGACTTCCCGCGGCCCGGAATTAATCCGCCAGCGAGATAATTTAGATAAAAGTCATTAGACAGTTGACAGTTGTCATTAACTGGTTCCAAGGCTCTGCCTGGGAATCGATATTTAGAGGCTCTGCCTCGGCTGGGATTAGGAGGCAGATCCTCCGGATCTGCGTTACCAGGCAGAGCCTGGTAACGAGTATCTAATAAAAGTTCTGCGTCGCGGACTGTTTTTGCTACTGTCCTTGTAAATCTAAAATCTAAAATCTAAAATCTAAAATCTAAAATCTAGTGAATCGAACTTACAAAGCAACTGGAATTAATCTTAAGAGTGCGCCGATGGGCGAATCCGATCGAGTGCTGACAATTTTGACGCGGGAATTCGGCTTAATTCGAGCCGTAGCACCGGGTGTTCGCAAACAGCGATCGACCATTGGTGGCAGAAGCGAATTATTTGTCGTTAACGAATTGCTAATTGCCAAAGGCCGATCGCTCGACAAAATTACCCAAGCCGACACGGTACAATCCTATCCGGGTTTGAGCCGCAACCTGGGAAAACTCTCCGCCGCGCAATATCTGGCCGAATTGGCGATCGCCAGCGCCCTTTCCGACGAGCCCCAAGAAGAAATCTTTTGGTTGCTGGGCGAACATTTGAGCCGTTTGGAGCGTTTGTCCGATCGCACAGAAATCGAATCCGCCGCCGTGCTGATTGCTCACCTCACCCACGGCATTTTTCACCTGCTAGCCTTAGCCGGCCTCGCGCCCCAAGTCCAAGTCTGCTGCGCCACCAGACACCCGCTCATCCCAAATTTCACCGATCCGAACTGGCAAACCGGGTTTAGTATACCCTCTGGGGGAACCTTCAGCTTGCCGCAGCTAGCTAACCTAGAGGCAGAACTCTCTTCAGAAATCGGTAGCTTGTACAAATCCCCCTCCCGTTCCCGGCAAACAAATGGCAGCAAACACTTGACAAATTTCGAGATTAATGCTAAGGAATTAGCAGCGCTGCAACAGTTGGCTAGTCCAGAACTAGGAGAGGGGATTGCCGATCGAACAACTTGGGTATCAGTAGAAAATATTTTGCGGCAATATGCCCAGTATCATTTAGGTTGCACGATTAGATCGGGAAGCTCGATCGACACCTACCTAGAGAGTTTTGAGTTTTAAATTTTGAGAGTTGATTTAAATAGGTGAACGGGCGATCGTACATCGCACCCCCAACCTGCCGGATACCCGAACCAGCCGGCCATTTCAGGTAAATTCTCAAGGTTGTTGCGACATCAGATAATAGATAGAGATAAAGTTACGAGATTATTAATAAACTTAGGGGTTAACACCTCAATTTCAAATTCCCATCCCCCCAACCTCCACCATCCCAGGCCATCCACCCCAAATCCTATGATGCGACTGTCCGATTCTGATTTGAGAATATCTGTGTTAGCTGTAACCCACCACAAGATGGAAGAACGAGAAAATTTTCCAGATTTTGACTCTTATCCCGTCTCCGCCGATCGACAATGGAGCAACGTCCCAGACCCAGAAATGGATAAATATCCCACAACTCCCGAAACAGAGTCAAGCAACGGCAAAAGCCAACAAGCCGAAGCAATCCCCCCGGTGCCAACACCAGAGCCAGCAGCAGAACTCTCCGAAGCAGTAGCCGAAATTCCCGAACAAGAAACAGGATTTCTGCCAGTGCTCAAAAACCCAAATTTTCTAGCGCTGTGGAGCGGGCAAGTTTTTTCCCAACTAGCAGATAAAGTTTATCTCGTACTGACGATCGCCCTCGTGGCCAGCCGCTTTCAAGCGCCAGATCAAACCATCAGCAGGTGGGTATCGGCAATCATGATCGCCTTTACCATTCCCGCAGTGCTGTTCGGGGCCGCCGCGGGCGTCTATGTCGATCGGTGGTCGAAAAAAGCAGTGCTAGTCGCCACAAACCTCCTGCGGGGAGGCTTTGTTTTAACATTGCCCGTGCTGCTGTGGCTCTCTGACGGGTGGGAACTCGGTCAACTGCCGCTCGGATTCTGCTTGCTACTGCTAGTGACATTCCTCGTTTCGACTCTCACTCAATTTTTCGCCCCAGCAGAACAGTCAGTGATTCCCCTAATTGTGGAACGCCGCCACCTGCTATCGGCAAACTCCCTCTACACCACAACCATGATGGCTTCGGTGATTATTGGCTTTGCAGTCGGAGAACCCTTACTAGCTTTAGCCGACACCCTATTTTCCAACCTCGGCGGCGGACTCGGCATCGGCAAAGAATTAGTAGTAGGCGGAAGTTACGCCTTCGCCGGAGTGCTCTTGCTGTCGATGAAAACAGGCGAAAAAAACGAAGTCGAACACGAACCGCCGCACCCCTTAGCAGATTTGCGAGATGGGCTGCGTTACATCAACGATCAACCGAAAGTCCGCAATGCTTTAATTCAACTAATTATTCTATTTTCCATTTTTGCAGCCTTGGCAGTTCTAGCAGTGCGGCTGGCAGAAATCCTCCCCGGTATGAAAGCATCGCAATTTGGCTTTTTGCTGGCGGCGGTGGGTGTTGGCATGGCTGCTGGGGCGACGACAGTCGGCTATCTCGGCCACAAATTTTCTCACTCCCAACTGAGTTTAATCGGATCTGTTGGCATGGCACTTGCTCTGATGGGCCTTTCTGCATTTACAGACCATTTGTGGCTCTCGGTGCTGTTCATTACCCTGTTGGGTTTATTTGCCTCATTGGTGGGAGTGCCAATGCAGACTACAATTCAAGCAGAAACCCCAGAAGAAATGCGCGGAAAAGTCTTCGGGCTGCAAAACAATGCCACTAATATCGCTTTGAGTTTACCGTTGGCTTTGGCCGGGGTAGCCGAAACATTTCTGGGTTTGCCGACAGTATTTTTGGCTTTAGCAGGATTAGCGATGGCTGGGGGTGTCTTAACCTGGTATATTTTCCGTACCAGTAATAGTAAAGTCGATCGAAGCTAAAAAATAACAAACTCTGACTTACTCGAATGCACATCGCTTGGCTAGGAAAAAAATCACCTTTTTGCGGTAACGTCACTTACTCCAGGGAAGTCACCAACGCACTATTAGACCGGGGATACCAGGTCAGTTTCCTGCACTTTGCCCAAGAAGCGGGCCCGCTGGACAGGAACAATACGGCGTGGAGTATGGCCAATGGTTCGTGGGGCAAGGGAATTGCTCAAACCTCATATACCAATTCGCTCTCGCCCGCTAGTTGCAACGAAGTTTCTTTACCCTGTCACTACAAGTCGCAAATTTATACGATTCCCACTCTCAAGTCCCGCACAGTGCTGATGAAATCTCTGCGGCGGCTCAAACCCGATGTGGTTCACGCTTCCCTGACGCTTTCGCCTCTAGACTTTCTGCTGCCGGAAATTTGTCAAGAATTGAATTTGCCTCTGGTGGCGACTTTTCACCCCCCGTTCGATCGCAAATTGCGGAATTTGACATCGGGAACCCAACACCTGATGTATCAACTGTACGCTCCGTTTTTGGCGAACTACGACTCGACGATCGTATTTTCTTACATTCAGCGAGATATTTTGGTGCGCTTGGGAGTGCCGGAAGAACGGGTGGCAGTGATTCCCAACGGAGTAGACGCGGTGAAGTATTCGCCCGGGCCTTCGGGGTTGAAGTCGGAATTAAAGGCCGATCGAATTTTTGTTTACCAAGGCCGCATTGCCCAGGAGAAAAATGTCGAGGCTTTGCTCAAGGCATGGAAACAGTGCAATTTTGGCCCTGGGAACGTGTTGGCGATCGTAGGCGACGGGCCCCTAGCAGCCTCGCTGCAACTGTTTTACGGGGAAGATGATGGCATTGTGTGGCTCGGATTTGTTGCCGAGGAGGAACGCCGGATCGAAATTCTGCGGGGTGCAGACGTATTTATTTTGCCTTCTTTGGTGGAGGGACTGTCGCTGTCGCTGCTGGAAGCGATGGCCTGCGGTTTGGCTTGTTTGGCAACCGATGCCGGTGCTGACGGCGAGGCCTTGGAGGAAGGCGCGGGGATAGTTTTGAACACTCAGCGGGTACGGAGTCAGTTGCAAACTTTGCTGCCGCTGTTTTGCGATCATCCTGAGTTGGGAATGCTGCTTGGTCAAAAAGCACGCCAACGAGCGATGGAGCGGTACACTCTCAGTCAGAATATTACTGAGTTAGAAAAGCTGTACTCTGAGGTTTTGCAAAAGCAGCGCGTACTAATTCGCGGTTTAGCATGATTCAGCAGGAAGAAGGAACTCCGAACCAGTTGAAATTAAGCCGTTTATCTGTGTCAAAATTCTTGTCGTGCCTTCCTTCTTCCTTTGCAAATGACATACAAAAATCCCGCTCCTACAGTTGATATTATCATCGAATTGGTCGATCGCCCCCATCGCCCGATCGTACTCATCGAACGCCGCAATATTCCCTACGGCTGGGCAATTCCCGGCGGCTTTGTCGATTACGGGGAATCGGTAGAAACGGCGGCAAAACGCGAAGCTTTAGAAGAAACTAGCTTGAATGTAGAATTAATTGAGCAATTTTACGTTTATTCCGACCCAAATCGCGACGCCCGCGAACACACTATCAGTATTGTATTCTTGGCTTCTGCAACGGGCGAACCTCAAGCCGCCGACGATGCTAAAAGTTTACAGATTTTTGAATCTTGGCAGATTCCCGATCAATTATGTTTCGATCACGAGATCATTTTGCGCGATTATTGGCGTTACCGTCATTATGGATTGCGTCCGCGTTTGTAGAGTCAGGATTTTTTAACCGCAGATGCACGCGGATTAACGCAGATTGATTGCTATGATTTATCGGTGATTTATCTATGTTAATCTGCGGTTAAACTTATTAAACTATATTCTATGGCAAACTTGACAATATTAGGCGGAGGTGCTTGGGGTTCGGCACTGGCAAATCTGGGAGGCAAAAAAGGATCTCGAGTTAATTTGTGGTCACGCAGCAGTTCTGTTAATCTAGAATCAGTTATAACAGGTGCGGATGTGGTTGTTTCCGCAGTTTCGATGAAAGGAGTTGGCGCAACAGTCGATCGACTTTTGGCTTTAGAGTTAAGTCCCGATACAATTATAGTTACTGTCACCAAAGGTTTAGACCCCGCGAGCACGCGCACTCCGTCTCAAATTTGGCAAAATGCTTTTCCTAACAATTCAATTGTGGTACTTTCGGGCCCGAATCTTTCCGAGGAAATTCAGCAGGGATTGCCGGCTGCAACGGTAGCGGCGAGTTCGGATTTAGCGGCGGCCAAACAAGTGCAAAATATTTACAGTTCTGATATTTTTCGGGTTTATGTGAATGAAGACCCGCTGGGGACTGAGTTAGGTGGAACTTTGAAAAATGTATTTGCGATCGCCGCTGGTGTTTGCGACGGTTTACAATTAGGAACTAATGCTAAATCTGCTTTGCTGACTCGCGCTTTGCCGGAAATGATTCGGGTGGGAGTGCGTTTGGGATCTCGCGCAGAAACTTTTTACGGTTTGTCTGGTTTAGGAGATTTGCTCGCTACTTGCAACAGTCCTTTATCGCGCAATTATCGGGTTGGTTTCGGATTGGCTAAAGGCAAATCTTTGGAGCAAATTTTGCATGAATTGCAGAGCACTGCTGAGGGTGTTAATACTACTAATGTGTTGATTGATTTGGCTAATCAACGCGGCATTGAAGTTCCTGTTTCTCGTCAAGTTTATCGCTTATTAAATAGTGAAATTACTCCTGAACAAGCTGTTTTATCGCTGATGGAACGAGCTTTGAAACCGGAGTAAGTAAGTTTTTTAGCATTAAAACTTAACTCTTTGGGCGGGCAAGATGCCCACCCCACAACAAGTTTTCAGAAACACCATCCACAATAAATTAATATCAAATCCGTTAGCATCGGAATAGTAAATTCGAGTTCACTGTTGACGGTTGACTGTTCACGGCGTTCAATGTTCACAACGTCAACCGTCAACATCATGTATGAGTGTAACCGGAAATGATATCACTCTTTGTGGAACAGGCCGGACAGCCTGTTGCTGACAATGATGCAAGATGTGAGATTAATGCTATTTACTTAGCGCCGTAATAAAAGGCAATTTCTTTCTCTTTCAGCGGTGCAAAGTTGGCCGCAACCAGCATTTTATCAAGTTCCTCTTGTCCGATGTGTTTGACACCGATTCGGACAATGCGCGATCGCATTGTATTTGACACGCCACTGCGCTGTCTGCCGGCTTCTAATCCCATCACTTGCTTGTAGAGGTCTAATTTTGCTTGCGGAATCGGAGTACCGTCAAAGTCGATTCCAGAGGCGATGGCAACATCGATCGCATCTGCACCAGTTGTAGATTGAGCCGCTGAGTTTGTTTCTGAAGACATTGTACAAATTAAATAAAAAGGACGATCGTCATTAAAAGTAGTTTAGTCCTAAAAGTGCCCTAGTTGAGCACCAAACTCTAGCACTGCTGAAAGTATAGCAGGAGTCAGGAGTCAGGAGTCAGGAGTCAGGAGTGAGGATAAGGATGCTTAACCATTAAGGGTGGAAGAAATCATTAATGTCTTAACGGCCGAGAAGGTTGCTATAGCGTAAACTCGTGAAACAGGCTAAACATATTCGATTAAGAACAGTTTGCCGCAAGGTCGATCGCACTTAGCATTTCTTCAAACAAGGGATTGCCAAAACTCATCAATTGCAGTGAAGCATTTTCCTCAAAGATATCCGGGTAAAATGTGATATAATAATCGCGACTTTTATAGTTAAGCTGCCAAGTGCGATTTTCAGAGCGATCGAATATCACGCCAATCTGCTTTAAAATCAAAGAATTGACAAACAAATTTTCGATTGTTTCAGGAAACAGAGAAGTCGGCTGCAGAGGTTGACGGATTTCTTGCAAGTCTGATTCTACATCCATCGCTACCATTTCATCGAGGGCAGGGCCCGGAGGCGGCGCGTCTAAAGTGCGATCGAACTCTCCCAACAAAACGCCCTCTTCTTCGGGATCTGCACTCATCACAGCCTGTTCGATGAAAGTGGGAACTCTCGCCAGAATCGGCTGCAAATTGCCGACAACGGTTTGAAAAGCATCGATGCGATCGCGCAATTTCTTGTAAACCTTCGCCTCTACTGTTCCGTCATAGTAAAAATTGTGTATTCTGACGGTATCATAAATCTGCCCGATGCGATCGAGTCTGCCGATTCGCTGTTCCACGCGCATGGGATTCCAAGGCATATCGTAGTTAATTAAAACACCGCAAGTTTGCAAATTTAGCCCTTCCGATGCGGATTCGGTACAAAGTAAAATTTTGATTGTTCCTTCTCGGAATTGGGTTTTGATTTGTTCTTTCGGAAAAGTTCGCCATTGGCCATTTTGATACAATTCTCCGCCGCGCCCGGAATAGCAAGCAATCTGAGCACCATATAATTGTTGTAAAGCAGTTCTGAGATAGTCCATTGTGTCGGTGTACTGCGTGAAGACGATCGCACTTTCGCGCTGGATTAGTTCTTGACGCAAAATTGTGATAAAATGCGAAAGCTTGCTATCTTCGCCTGTATTCTCGAACTGATAAAGTAAATCTTCTAAATATTTAATCTCTTCAGGATCGGCGGGTTCAAAATAAGATTCCATCCCTTCCAAAATCACATCATCGGCATCATCTAAATCCTGAAAGTCATCTTCAGTAATGCTAATTCCTTCGAGGCGACGCTGTAAGGATTCGCGAATGGCGTAAAAGGAACTTGTCAGGCGTTTGCGGTAAAGAGTCATCAAAAATCCTAACGCTTTGCGGTTGTCTTTTTGCGCTAGATTGTAAAAGTGCCGCACGTAATTGCTGACGGCGAGATAAAGCGGCACTTCGCGGTTATTTTCTAAAGTAATGGCATTGTCTCTGACGGCGCGGTGGGGAATATCCCGATCCAATAATCCCCGCTGATAGTATTGGCGCAAGGTGTCGCGGGTGTGGCGAAACATCAAATCTTTGAGGGGAGTATTCACTGTCAAATATTGGCGGGAAGCGGCGATAAAATCCGTGTCTTCAGCAACTTGTTTTGGGTTGACTCGCTGGTTTTTTTCCCAGACATCGCGCAACTTATAATATAGCAATCGATCACCCTTTTGTAAATATTCCTGCAATCGCAAACAGGGCGAACCTCCTTGCTGGAAGTAATCGACAGACATCAGTTGCCAAAAATTCAAGGTTTGCCGATCGGGCTTTTCCGACAATGTGCTAAAATAATTGCAGAAATTCTCGCCATAAGACCAATGTCCGCGCAGCCCGAGAAGGTGCAATAAATCGAAAACTTCGATCGCGTCAATCTGCATCGGCGTGGCGGATAATAATAACAGCGATCCGCTTTTTTCTCGCAACTGCTGCATTAACTGAAGCAACCGATTCGGAGTTTCCTTGCGGTTTTGCGGGCTTTGGCGGCGGGCGTGATGCGCTTCATCCAGAATCACCAAATCCCACGGTTGCGCGTCTAGGAGTTCTTTGGTACGATCGCTCCGACGGACTAAATGAGATGATGCTAAAATCAGATTCTGGGAATTCCAAATATTTTCTTCACCTGACTGACTTTTCTCGCCATAAGAATTTTTTAATTCACCTTTGCTGTAACTCCAAAAGTGCAAATTAAATTTTTCGCGCAACTCTTCGTGCCATTGCGGCTGAATGCTAGCGGGTGCTAAAATTAACACACGTTTGACTTTTTTACTGACAAGCAAGTAACGCAGAATCAACCCAGTTTCGATAGTTTTTCCCAATCCAACCTCATCCGCAATTAAGAAACTTTTCGGGAAATTTGCCGCCACTCTACGCAATATCTTAATCTGATGTGGCCAAGGTGCGATCGGAATAGATTTCAAACAATAATCGAGACAACTTGGCGAAGCGTACAAGTTGAGAAGCGGTTCAAATTTAGCATAATCTTGAGATAATTCAAAATCCCCAACTCCTCCTCCTAAATCCCGACTCCTAACTTCTGACTCCTGACTCCTGACTCCTTCCCTCCCGACTCCTGAATTCTGACTTTTTCCCTCCTGACTCCTGACTCCTGACTCCTTCCCTCCTGACTCCTGACTCCTTCCCTCCTGACTCCTGAATTCTGACTCCCGACTCCACACAGGTTTACTGCTAGGCGCATAGCTAAGCAGCTTATTTTTCACCGCTTCCGGCACTTCAAAAACGCGCACATTCGGCGATAAATTGTTCCACAACTGTTCAAACCGAAAAATCTCTTCAGAAACTCGTTCTGCATCTCGGCCCCCTTCCCAAGCACAATAAACGTGGAAAGATTCAACATTGCTTTCCCAACCGCTGAGAGATTCGTTATTGGAACCGCTAAAAGCTAATTGTGCGCCCTTGCTGTCGGTGAAAATGCCGACTTTTTCATGAAAAATATGCTGCCGATCGAGTAAACTTTCAGTATCGACTGGTAAGCCGTTAGATTTGAGGGGAACGGCAATTTTAATATCGAGATAACTGTTTTGAATCAGCCAACTGAGAATTTCAAAATGTTTGAGTTGGGCGAAGGTTTTGGGCGGCTGTAAATCGGTATCGAGGCGGATGGTAACTGCATCTCGGAGGGCGTAACCTTGTTGGATGGCTTGCAAGTCTTGCGGGCTGAATTGACAGCCCATGATTAACCGCATCCGCCCTTGATTGTGCAGCATCGCGCCCAATCCCTGCGCGACTTTACTGAGGATGGCGCTGTTGAAAAAGCCGGATTTGCGATCGTACTGCAGAGCACATTCTAGCGCGGGAATGTAGAAATCGGCGATCGGGTTATTTTCGTTGCTAGAATAGCTAATCCGCCAGGGATAATCTGTTAAATTCATTGTCCTGAATCTGGGTAACTTATTCTGGTATTTGTTGTGGCGGAATCTCATCAGCAGAAAGAGTCACCACTTTTCCATCTTGCCAAATACTAATAGATTGTCCGAGTTTGCGGTGTTTCTCGATCGCCTGTGCGATCGCCATTTTAACACCAGCATCAATTTTTTGATGCAGCGGTGAGAGGGCGGGTGGTTCAGGATTCATCGATACCTCCAGTAATTTGGTTCCAGATTTCCGATCGATAAACAATTGGATCTGCTGCGGCACTATTATAACTAGCCACCACTTCAGAGATTGAAGTTGAATTATCGTAAACTATACAAGTATCACTTAAAGGTAAGTACAATTCTAATAAATTTTTGCGTCCTCTTTCATAGCGGCGGCGAATCACATCTTCAGGAATATTATGCCCCCCACTTTCTACCCGCCGCCGCACCCGATAAACAGCTAATTCCGGGCTTTGCAACCAAAAATAAATTAAATTAATAGTATAACCTTTTAATTTACACTTCCGCAAAAAACGGACATAATTGCGAGAGGCGAGAGTTGTCTCAAAAGCAAAATCAGCAGCGGCATTTGATAGCGCGTCTAACCGTTGCAGCATCAATCGCCCCGCTTGCATCGCCACAGATTCGGGATTGAAAGGTGAAAGCCCAACAGCTATTTCATCAGCATTGACATACTCAAACACATTGAGAAAATGCGGCAACAACTGCATCGCCGTAGTTGTCTTTCCCGAACCGTTACAACCTCCGATCACATAAACATCCGGCATAATTGTTATTAGTAATTTGTTATTGGTTATTTGTTATGTGCCACAGTCCTCGATCCCCCTAAATCCCCCTTAAGAAGGGGGACTTTGAATTAAACTCTTGTCCCCCCCTTCTTAAGGGGGGTTAGGGGGGATCTCTTCTCATCCTTTCAACCACCTACATTCAAATCTAAACTCAACTGCCCCTCAAACTGAATCTCCATCTGTTGATAAACAACCTTCGCCTTAATCTCATCCATCGCCAACCACAAATCTAACAAAGCCTTCTCCTCCGGGATGCGTTTCTTCTCATCCCCAATCCGGGGAATAACTTTCAGCGCCACCTCTATCGCCCGCATGAAATTATCGTTATCAGTCAAAGCCGTTTTTTTCATAAACTCGCGCACGATTTGAATATCTCCATCTTCTTGATACAAACCGATAATCGCGTGCAATCCATCCACTAAATAGGTAATCGAAAAATCTTGCGGATTGACCGAAAAAGCTGATTTTTTCAGCCGCTGTTTCGGTGTCAAAAATTTGCAAGTGCCGCTAACCGAGTCAATCAGTTTGTATTTTTTTGCTAAATCAACGACATCGAAACCGCCGACGGCGAGGGCGAGTTGTCGCGCTTCATCGAAGGGGAACTCGACAGCGCCGAAGGCATCCCACGCGAGGAAATACCATTGAGTCAGGGGGTCAAATCCGGCGGTATCGGTTTGTACAAGTTTGCGGAATCGGTAGTTTGCTATGGCTTTTCTGGCTTCAGCAAATGCAACTTCCGGGCGCACTTCTTCGCCGCTGCTGTCGAGGATGGGATAGGAACGGCTGAACACATTTAAAGCGGGGCCAAAGGCACTCAGGTAGAGGTTAATGCCGGGGTCTTTTTTTTGTCCGCTTGAAGTAGTCACTTGCAAGGCTTCCTCTAATTCTGGGGCTTTCATAAAAACCTGGTTGCGAACTTCAATTTGTAAGTCATCCCACCAAGCTTGGGCGGCGTTAGGATCACGTTTGCGACAGACGAGTAAGACGGTACTGGAAACCGAGTTTTTCTGCGCTTGGTGCAAGTTTTGCGGGTTTTCGGTACTGACGGCCCAGGATGCGGTAATCTCGAAACCGGCATCGATGAGGGATTTTGTGAGCACGTCCCACGCCCCGGATTCTTTGTGGTTGAATTGGACTGTCATCACGCCGTCTTCGCGCAAAACTCGGTAATATTCGCTAAAAGCTAGGGCCATTTTTGCTTCGTAATCTTGTTTGGCGAGTTCGTCGGGGGATGTGCGCATGTTGCGGAAGCGCGACGGATTGGCTACTGCTTCTCTATCTTTGTCGGTGAGTTCTGAGTAGAATAAATCGGGGAATATATCGCCTAATGTGCGCTTCATCCAGACGTAGAAAAAGTCTGAAAGTTCGGCATACTGAATTGTGGCATAGTAGGGCGGATCGGTGATAATTGCATCGACAGATTGGTCGGGAATGTGATAGAGGCTATCGGCTGATGCGGAATGGATTTGAATGGTTTTGGGGTCGTATTGTTCGATGCCGGGTAAACCAGTTGAGTGGGGTTTTGTGCCGAATAAAGCGCAAAGCTTTATATATTGCTTGCTAGCAGTTTCATTACACCATATCCACAAATATGGATCGCCACTTGTTTCACCATAATTCCATAATAAATTTAGTGCGTGTTGAGCTGATGCTCTACGAAGAACTCCGACGCTTGAATCCCAACCTGAAAGACGACTATTGATATCAACACATCTATCTAATACTAAAGCTAGATAAGTAATAATCGCCTCTACTTTCTCCGGTTCGTACTCAGCCTGTAGCAGCACCTTAGCTTCGTTGATAATTTCTACATAAGTGACAAGCGTTAGCAACTGACGCGGGTTAAATAACTGTAGCCATTGATTTATTCCATACCTGATTAATTCATTCGTTTTTTCACCTAGAGCAACATCAACATCAGGCAAAACTCCACTCGCCTGCAAATCAGCCAAATTTTTATTTATGTATAATTCAGATTTAGCAATGCCATCTAAGTCTAAATCTATGGGTAGTCTTAACTCTAAATTACCTTTTCCTTGTTTATAAGCAACCGCATAAAGTTGATGTCCAAGTTTTCCTGATTGAGCTTGAGACTTAATTACATCATCCTCAATCACATTCCCACAATTAGGACATTTGCCAACACCTCGGCTAATCGTGTTATGAACACTCGGATCGAACTCCCCCGCATCGGTTTTAATCGTCGTATCCTTGCCTTTCTTCCCCTTCACCAACTCAAAATCAACCCGCTTCTGTTCCAAGTTAGGAATCGGTTTCACCGCACACCATTTATGTAAATTCTGCTTTTCCGGGCGCTTATACAACCACCAATTCGGACTCAACGGAACAACCGACTGACAACTCGGACAAACCACCGTATGCGCCCACAAATAATTCTGCACAGTTTCCCCCGGTAAAGAAGGGAAAAATTCAGTTAATCTTTTCTCAGCTTCATCCCCCACCCATTTCACCCATTTATCAATATCCTCCTGCAAATCCGGGCCAAATTTCAGCGGATATTCCATCGCCGCCTTCATCGTCACCACCGCCACCGGATTGAGATCCGACGCCAACACATTCAACCCGTACCGCGCCGCCTCAAACGGAATGCTTCCCCCACCCGCAAACGCATCTAAAATCGTCGGCGTGCGATTCCCCCACACCTTCTCGCAATAGTTGTGAACCTTTTTAATTCGCACGGAAGACGGGGGAGTTTTGTAGAGTTTAATTTCCTTCCCCGGTTCCAATCCCAGCAAATATTCAAACTCTTCTAAAGAGATATCAGCGGGTAAAATCGACCCCAACACCGAAGCGCGAGAAAACGATAAAGGTTTGCGCGAATACCAGCGATGCAATCCTTTAAATGGATTGCCGCCGTGCTCGTAATAAACCTGCTGGTTTAGCAGATTTACAGGCATGATTTTCTCGATGAATAGTTTGGGGCGTTTTTTGATACAGTCACTCATTTTACTTCCATCCAGAGGGGCGAATATTATTGAAATTAATAGTGTCAATTCCTAGTGTTTGAAGGTAATTAGCTAACTTAAAATCATCAGTAAGTACGAGATATTTATTCTTAGCAAGATTGATTATACTACAATCCGTTAAACCAAATTTAGTAAAACTGTCTGTCCTAACAACCTCCGTACTTTCCAGATAGGATTCATTTAATCTGGCCACTCCTTCAGCAAATACAGACAAACATTGAGAACGTTCGGGTTCTCCAAGCTGATTCGCTAAACTGTTAACTTCTGTCAGGATGTTTGGAGTTGTAACTATTTTGTTAAAATAAGACAAAATTTGCACCAAAGAATCGTAATCTTCGGGGACAAATTTTTCGGTGCGATTGAATTTTGAAATTCGCTCCCGGTTAACCGTACCAACAAACCATAGCAAAAGGATATTTGTATCAATTAAAATTCCTTTCTGTTTGTATTTCTGAAATAAAGAACGAACAATATCTTTCATGCTTCGCGAATTTTCATAGACTGCACTTCCCCAGTTGTGGCATCTATTTTAAATACTTTATACTCTCGTTCATAATTGCGAGTTGCGATCAAATCAGCAAGGGGATTGCTTGTTTTATCCACTGGTCGGATAAATCCCAATGTAATAAACCAGTGTTTTTTATCCTCTGAAAGTTCGGCTTCTTCTAGCCTCAAATCTTCGGTACCAAAACCTATCAGATCTTGCAAAGAACTAAAATGTTCGCGAGCCGCAACTACTGCACTTCTTACATCAACCATAATCAATTCCCCTCTTCAAAAAATTTACTTGTTATCCAACTGTGCCTGGTACAGCAGATCCAGAATCAGAGACTTTAGGCATTTTCAGGCTCTGCCTTGGAAGCAGTTAAAAGCAGAGGGCGTGGTATTATCCCAAAAATTATTAGCTCAACCTTCAAATACCTCTGCTTTTTCAATGATAAACCATTCGTGGTACAATACTGCTAAGAAAAACTCTTCTCCTTTTGGGCGATCGCACACAGCCATATATCCCGATACAAACATATCATCATCAAAAGTTGTATCCTTAAGAAACAGAGTCAGCGAGTTACCATCCGCACTCCAAATCGTCCGCAAAATCGTGATATTTTGGTGACGAGATGCTTCAACGGGCAATAACACCCACCGCCCCTCAATTTCCATAAATTCCGGTTCGCCGTATCTAAACTCCGACTCCCATGTCTCCGGCCCTTCATGCTTCTCAATAATTCGATCCCACCGCACTGTTTTAATCTTGGCTAAAGTTTCGTTTGACAAATCAGCTACTTTCATAATTTCAATCTCCCAATAAAATCCGCAAAGCTTTCAAAGCATTTGAACGATTGCCATTGGCAATTTGTCCAAACCAATAATGTGCCTCTTCATTACTCATCGCCATAATCCCTTCGGCAATATTCGCAATTCGTTCAGTTTTCGATAGCGGTTGCAGCGATTGAAATAAAATTGCCAAACTCACCCCCGATTCTTCTGATAATATATAAGGCGTTTGTCGCTGCTGAGATAAAGTTTTCGGATCGTAATTATTCGCTTTGAGAGTTGCATAAATTTTTTGTCTCGCCAAAACCAGCGCATTGCCTTTGAGTCGCCCCAATTTTTTAGCCGCTGGACGCTTTTTTTCACCCGCTTTTTTGTAAGCGCATTGATAGAGTTCCAAAGCGAAATTATTATTTTCTAAAGGCAAAACTCGTAATTGAAATTCTTGCATAAGAAAGGAGTCAGGAGTCAGGAGTCAGGAGAAGGGAGAAGAAAGTTAGGAGAAAGGAGGCAGGAGTCAGGAGTCACGAGAAGGGATGAGTAAAAATTCTGACTCCTGAATTCAAAATTCGGACTCCTGACTATTGAATCCTGAAGTCTCTTTTCTTAATCCTGAATTATTATCTCTACGACTTCGGATTTTACTATAGTAGGAGTCTAACAATCTACTAACTTCTTCGATGTCGAAGATTAAAGACTGAGAATTCCGATAATTCAGGTCTTCCGATAGGATTAAATAATATCGACATTCCTCTAAAGATCCTTGGGCGATATTTAAAAATCGCATTTTATCAGCCAGACCTTGTTTTTTAAATCCTTCAGCTATATTAGCAGCAATAGATACTGCTGCGCGTCTAAATTGAGAAGTTAACCCATACAGTTCGCTAGTTGGAAATTTACTGGTAAACTTATAAACCCCTAAAACAAATTTATGAGATTTTTGCCACACAATTAAATCTTGAAAATTTTTAGCTGGTTCGAGTTTCATCCTAAATTCTCCTTTCTAACTCCTAACTCCTGAATTTTATTTTCTAACTCCTGACTCCTGACTCCTGACTCCTTTCCTCAATATATCACCCTTGCCATTAAATTTAAACGTTCTACAGGATTGCGTTCTAGCGTTTGTTTTATACTGCTAATATCCGAGGCATTTGCTGACAAAGCTGGCTTGAATTCTAAGGTGATTTTCAAACTAACATTGGCTTGCGCGTCGGGACTGTTCAACAAACTGTTGATAGTGGAGAAAAAGCTCTGAAATCCCCGCAACGCCCCTTCATATTCCAACCTCACAACTTGGTCGCCTGTTTTAATGGTTGCGGTTTGGTCGATGTGGGGTTGCCAGCGCTGCAATATGGAAATTGCTGTTCCCAATTTGCGATAATCCATTACCCGATCCACAGACAATTCTAGCACTTCGATGCCTTGCACTTTGTAGTCGCTAATGCGATCGCCCAATTCCGCAAATACCTTATTAATCGTGCCGTCACTTTCGATAATCTGCGGTTTCGCCTCCCACAAAGTCCCCTGTAGCCCTTCCACAACATAAGGAGAATTGCCACCATCTCGAACGCTAGAAACTTGAGAATTTAGATTTACATTGGTTGCTTTTTCTGCTGTCTCCCCGTTGCCATAATCGGCCACCACACGAAAAATAGTGTTATTAACAATGGTGATTTCACACTCATCGGAAGGGCGGAAATTTCCCGGCACTAAAATATTATCTTGATACAAACTAACCGTCAGTGCTCCTTTGGCTTTCCACCTGACACGCACGGGTTTTGCCGCTTCTGCACTCGGCATCAATTGGGCGCTGAGTTCCACTTCTTTGGGCGCTGGAGGTTCGAGAATGCCGCGTCTGTAGAGGGAGGCGCGATCGCTAAATTCGATCGTCTCCGGCAGCGCCAACACGCTATCATCAGTTTTGATAAACAGTCTCTCCCCGACTTTCATATCCCAATTCCCCATTTTCAACCCTTCGCGAATCGTCTCCCGCAGCATCGAAACTTCCGCATCGAGGAGAATATTCAAACTCAAATCCTTAGCAAAAGCATCGCGCAGCGCCTTCGTCGTCCAACTATCCAACCCCGCCGGCCAAACTTTTTGCAAGATAAAAGCCGGGGCGAAAGGTTTAGCTTCTTCGGCGCGAATCTTGCCGCAATCTTTGAGGGCTTTGAGAATCACATCTTGCTGGTTATTTTTGCCTTTCACCATACTCGCATCCTGCGCGGAAAGAGTGTAGTGCATCAATCCTTTCGGTGCTTTTACTTGGTCATTTGACGGATAAAATAAATGGCGGTAAGCATTAGTCAAAGATACTCTCACCTCCATATCTTTCCTGCCTTCCCGTTCCTTCAATTCCTTTTGCTGGCTTCCAGATAAATCTTCCATCCGGTTCTGACTCTTGAGAATATTTTGAATTGCTTTGTATTCTCTGGTATTGTCGATCGCCCTTTCTAATTCTCGCCGATTTGCCACCAAAAATAACAAGCGATTTCGGTAGGTGCGAAACTTCCCTGATTCGCCGCTATTGTTGAAAATTCTCTCGATTAATTCCGGCGCTGCGTCGGTAGAAGCATTCACCGTGGCATCGTCAAAGTCGATCGCGCACAGCGCCACATTATCAGGGTTGTCGTCTACATTGCCGGGACTGTCGATATTAGAAACTAAGGTAAAGAATTTCTTGGCAAAAATGCTATCCCGACGAATTCTCAAATCTTCTTTCGCCGCCAATATAGCGACTTGTTCTTTCTCTTCGGTAATGATTTTATTAATCGAAGGTTCTTCTTTAAACCGGGCTAAAGATGTGATCGGATCGGAGTCTAAATACCAGGCTACCTCCGTCAATGTTTTTAAAACGCGATCGACAAAACCGCTATCAACCCCTGGAGTCAGCAGCGATAAATTCAACTCAGCCAGCCGAATACCCGAAGAATTTCCCTGAGTCAGAGAATGCAAAAATATTGTTCTGCTTACCCAAGTAGAAAACGGCGGTTTTCCCGCTGCTATCCATTCCCCATCTTGCAATTGTGCGTAAGCCGGCCTACCATCGGGATTGTAGATATCAGCGCCGATCGCATTCCGCAAGGGCGATCGCTGCAACCGAGAAGTCAGATCGTTAGTAATTTCGCCATCCATCCCTATGGGAATGTGATGCGTGTGAATCATCGGCATCCAACCGTCGCGATTTTCCCACAAATGCCGCACGACTTGCGCGAACAATCGCAAAGCGCCCCGCGTCTTCTGGAATTCGGGAATAGAAGCAATTTTTTTAGTAAGAAGATTGAACAATTCCGGGTGAAACGGATAACTTTGGGCGATCGCTTCTGAGTATGACGCATCTTTGCACCCATCGGGCAAATTAACGCGGCAATTGCGATAAGCCGCCAAATATTCCGATGCCGCTTTTTGCGCCGCTTCCTCGCTAACTCTGTCAAACACGCGCTGTTTGACGATGTTGTAAATTTCGATATCTGTAGAAGGACTCAACACCCTTTCTTGTCTTGCGGAAGCGCGCATCGTTTCTTGCAATTCTGCCGTTTCTTCCGCAAAAGTATCTGCTGTCGAGGCGAGGGAATAAACCAATACTAAATTATCGCAGGCTGCCGCCAAATCCATCAGGGAAAATAGAAAAGCTACCACTTGTTTGGCTAAATCGCTTCTGCCAATTTGTTTCGCTTTTGCCGATCGCAAATACCGGGCAATTTCATCTAAAATAATCACAGTCGGCTGTCCCCCCGTCAACCGTTCTAACACCGAAGTACCGGGGCTGACACCGCTTGTATCGCTGCCTTGCAGTAACTGATAGCCTGAAATCCCGCCAATTTGGTAAGCAATTTCGCCCCAAATAGTGTAGGTTGTCAAGCCGCTGTCCGAGTGATAAACTCCTTGTTCTGGGTCTAAATCTCGACCGTCGATCGCTGCAACTTGGATCGGGCGATCGGGAATAACGCTAATATCTGTAAAGCGTTCCAACCCGTGAATTTCTCGCCCTTGCTTGCAGATATGCCAGAGTGCAATTTCATCGTGAGTTTTGCCGCCCCCAAAACTCGTTTCCAAACGAACCACCCCAGCCCCGGCGCTTTGCTTCATCAAGCGGCTGAAAACTTCCCGGATTAGGGTTTTAATGCCATCAGTTGCGAAGGTATTGGCAAAGAATTTATTGGCATCTTGATAAACTTGAGGTGCAGTTCCTTCGACTACCAGCCGCAATTTTGCTGCAAATAAATCTAGAGACAAGTCCCCCGATAAAATCTCATCTCTGGGCACGCAGGTATCAAAGATTAATGGCAGCATCTCAAAGCTCCTTAACTAATAATATCAATTCCGCACTTCATCAGAATTATTCATCTCTCTCTTGTCTCCCTCTGTGTTCTATGCGTTCTCTGCAGTTAAATCATTCCGATATCCAATAACTAATGACTAAAATCGACATTTCCCCCGCTGACAATTACGCCAACTCTCGCATTTTCAGCTTTCACAACACCTGAAAGCAAAGCTGCTGCCCCCAGCACTCCAGTCGGCTCGACAACTATCTTCATCCGTTCCCACATAAAAAACATTGTACTGCGAATTGCCTCTTCGGAAACTGTTGCCATATCATCAACATAATGCAGCACCAAAGGAAAGGTTAATTTCCCCAAAGATGGCGTGCGCGCACCGTCAGCAATCGTATCCGGGTTAGTAACAGTTTGTAGCGTTTTCGTGCGGAACGATCGCGCCGCATCGTCTGCTTGCTCCGGTTCTACCCCGATTACTTTACACTGCGGAGACAAAGTTTTTGCGGCGATCGCGCATCCCGACAGCAAACCCCCGCCACCGCAACAAACCAGCAGCAAATCCAACTCCCCAACTTCTGCGATTAATTCCAGCGCCGCCGTACCTTGTCCCGCAATCACCCACGCATGATCGTAAGGAGGAATAATTGTCAAGTGCCGTTGGGCGCCAATTTTAGCGGCTAACTCTTCGCGGGAAACTTGAGTGCGATCGTACAAAATAATCTCTGCGCCGTAGCCGCGAGTCGCCTCTTGCTTGACTTTGGGCGCATCTGCAGGCATGACAACAGTAGCAGGAATTCCCAGCAACCGTGCCGCAAGGGCGATCGCCTGCGCGTGATTTCCCGAAGAAAAAGTCAGCACTCCCCGCTGTTTTTCGGCTTCAGATAGCTGCATCAAAGCATTGCAAGCACCCCGAAATTTAAACGAACCCGTGCGCTGAAAGTTCTCGCACTTGAAAAATACCTGAGAATTTGTGCGTTTGTTGAAAGTTTCCGAAGTCAGCACCGGCGTTTTGAAAGCTGTGCCCTGCAAGCGATTTGCCGCCCCCTCCACATCGGCGAAACTGACTGACAAGGGATTTTCAGTAGAGAAGTCGGCACTCATAGATTTTAGATTTGGGCGATCGAGAACTTTATTTGTAGGATGGGCATAGCCCGCTTCACTCCTACCATTAAACTATAAATTTTTATCATAAGCTGTTGCGCTTAATTGTTAAAAAACCTGTTGACTAAAATCAAAGTTATGACAATTTACTATCAAAAAGTAAAGGGGAGTTGGTACTTGCACAGGAGAGGGATTAATGAATACAAATTTAACCACCTTCCAATTAATTGTAAGGAAACGGCACGGCGCAGTGTCCTGATTTTGGGTAATATCAAATCCGTTGGCATTGGAATTATTCATCTATTCATCATCTCTCTCTTCCCTATCTCTGTATCCTCTGTGTCCTCTGCGGTTAAATGATTCCCACCGGAATCGATGTAACGGGTAAACTCAACCGGATTGCATGGTGGAATTACCCTCGCGAGTGCGATCGACTTCAACCATCGACAACAACGCCAAAGAGGACACCGCAAAGCCATTTTCCTACCCAAAAAATAGCGGCTAAATTGTTAAACAATTACAAAAAAAGGACACAGCAATGCTGTGTCCCTACTCGTATCTTGTAGGAACACGGCATTACCGTGTCCCCATCCGTACCGCCGATATCCCGATTAGGATTCTTGCCGTTTAGAACAAGAACAATTCAGAACCACCCGAAATTCCAAAATCGACATTATTGACAGTTGCAAACAAACTGTTACCGCCAACCGTAGAACCGTTGCTATCGTAATACAGTTTAGTAGACAAACCGTCATAGAGAGCAATGATCGACGGCTGGGTTAAAGTTGCTTCAAACACAGTTACATCAGACACTGTGCTGCTGTAAGCGTAGAAATTCTGAGTCAAAAATCCAGTTCCGCTTCCGAAGGCTGGAAAGCCAGTGTTGGAGATGCTAATTTGATCGTCAGCAATGCTGTAATCGGTAATTACATCCCCGCCGCCAGCAGTAGTTCCGAGGAACGTAAACTGATCCGCACCAGCACCACCGTTGAGAACATTGGTTCCCACACCACCGATTAAAGTGTCATTCCCCTCGTCACCGTTGAGAGTATCGCTACCCACGTTGCCGAAGAGACTGTCGTTACCAGCGCCACCGGAGATGCTGTCGTTACCTGCACCGCCGTCGAAAACATCAAAACCCAATCCGCCGCTGAAGATGTCAGCAAATTCAGTACCAGTGACTCTGTTATCAGTCGCATCTCCGGTAAACAAGACAGGAGTGGTGAAGTTGTAACCGCCAGCACCAGAACCGAAATTGTTAAAGTCGGTCGGGTAAGTGTTCCCAGCAGCAGTTAAATCGGCAACGCTACCTGAGTTGGTAGTAGTACCAGTAGGAGAAGAGGCGATCGTACCTGTGAATACAAAGTCCGCCGTTCCCAGATTGCTAGCAGCAGTACCCAGATTTGCAATCAAGGTAGAACCAGCCGCTTCGGTACCGTTCGAGTCAAAATACAACACCGTTTCGTTCGACGCATTCGTAAAGGCGAAGAAACCAGCAGTTGTAGAATTACCCAGGGCTGTAGCTTGTGCAGCTTCCAAAGAGGCATAACTGCCGCCTGTGAAAATCACTAACTCTTGGCCAGTAATGTCAGGATTTGAACCCGTAACACCGTCAAAGTTAGTCCTCGTCAAATTACCGAAAGCGCTCGCGCTAAACTCGAATTTGTCACTTCCAGAGGTAAAGTCAGTAATCGTATCACCGCCTTCGCCTGCTGCTTTGTAAACAAACAGATCCGCACCAGAACCGCCTGTGAGAATATCTGCACCAGAACCGCCGCTGAAGATGTCAGCAAACTCAGTACCTGTGACGCTGTTAGCCTTCGCATCTCCGGTAAACAAGACAGGAGTGGTGAAGTTGTAACCGCCAACACCAGAACCGAAATTGTTAAAGTCGGTCGGGTAAGTGTTCCCAGCAGCAGTTAAATCGGCAACGCTACCTGAGTTGGTAGTAGTACCAGTATCAGGAGAGGCGATCGTACCTGTGAATACAAAGTCCGCCGTTCCCAGATTGCTAGCAGCAGTACCCAGATTCGCAATCAAGGTAGAACCAGCCGCTTCGGTACCGTTCGAGTCAAAATACAACACAGTCTCGTTCGACGCATTCGTAAAGGCGAAGAAACCAGCAGTTGTAGAATTACCCAGGGCTGTAGCTTGTGCAGCTTCCAAAGAGGCATAACTGCCGCCTGTGAAAATCACTAACTCTTGGCCAGTAATGTCAGGATTTGAACCCGTAACACCGTCAAAGTTAGTCCTCGTCAAATTACCGAAAGCGCTCGCGCTAAACTCGAATTTGTCACTTCCAGAGGTAAAGTCAGTAATCGTATCACCGCCTTCGCCTGCTGCTTTGTAAACAAACAGATCCGCACCAGAACCGCCTGTGAGAATATCTGCACCGCTGCCGCCGCTGAAGATGTCAGCAAACTCAGTACCTGTGACGCTGTTAGCCTTCGCATCTCCGGTAAACAAGACAGGAGTGGTGAAGTTGTAACCGCCAACACCTGAACCGAAATTGTTAAAGTCGCTTGGGTAAGTACCGGGATTAGTGATTAAATCCACAACGCTACCTGAGTCGGTAGTAGTACCAGTGGGAGAAGAGGCGATCGTACCTGTAAATACAAAGTCCGCCGTTCCCAGATTGCTAGCAGCAGTACCCAGATTCGCAATCAAGGTAGAACCAGCCGCTTCGGTACCGTTCGAGTCAAAATACAACACCGTTTCGTTCGACGCATTCGTAAAGGCGAAGAAACCAGCAGTTGTAGAATTACCCAGGGCTGTAGCTTGTGCAGCTTCCAAAGAGGCATAACTGCCACCTGTGAAAATCACTAACTCTTGGCCAGTAATGTCAGGATTTGAACCCGTAACACCGTCAAAGTTAGTCCTCGTCAAATTACCGAAAGCGCTCGCGCTAAACTCGAATTTGTCACTTCCAGAGGTAAAGTCAGTAATCGTATCACCGCCTTCGCCTGCTGCTTTGTAAACAAACAGATCCGCACCAGAACCGCCTGTGAGAACATCTGCACCAGAACCGCCGCTGAAGATGTCAGCAAACTCAGTACCAGTGACGCTGTTAGCCTTCGCATCTCCGGTGAATAACACAGGAGTGGTGAAGTTGTAGCCGCCAGCACCGGAACCGAAATTGTTAAACTCGCTTGGGTAAGAGTTCCCAGCAGCAGTTAAATCAACAATGCTGCCTGAGTTGGTAGTAGTACCAGCAGGAGAGGCGATCGTACCTGTAAATACAAAGTCCGCCGTTCCCAGATTGCTAGCCGCAGTACCCAGATTCGCAATCAAGGTAGAACCACCTGTCACCGTACCGTTCGAGTCAAAATACAACACCGTTTCGTTCGACGCATTAGTAAATGCGAAGAAACCAGCAGTTGTAGAATTGCCCACGGCTTTAGCTTGTGCAGCTTCCAAAGAGGCATAACTTCCGCCTGTGAAAATCACTAACTCTTTGCCAGTAATGTCAGGAGTTGAACCGCTAACACCGTCAAAGTTAGTCGTAGTCAGATTGCCGAAAGCGCTCGCGCTAAACTCGAATTTGTCAGTTCCAGACTTAAAGTCGGAAATTTTATCGCCGCCTTCTTTAGTTGTCCTGTAAACAAACAGATCCGCACCGCTGCCGCCGCTTATGACATCCAAACCGAGGCCGCCGGTGATGGTATCGTTGCCGTCGCCGCCGAGGATGGTATCGTTAAAATTGCTGCCGACAATCTTGTCATCGCCTGCTAAACCATCGAACTTAACAGCAGCCGGATAAGTGCCGAAATCGAAATTGTCAGGGCCGGCAGTACCGACAGGAACATTTAGTGGCTCGCCGATGAAGACAAAGTTACTGACATCCAGGCGAATGTCCACCGAGAAACTGGTGACAACTTCAAAGCGCGCGCCAAAACTAAATACCAGCACGGAACGGCCGGTAGTGGCATCTATAAACTGACAGAAAATAGGGGAGTCAGTGTTGCCACCCAACTCTGCAAACCGCAGTTGCAAAGACACGATGCTGTTAACACTGGTATCCAGGGTGAAGTCGAGCAAATTAGCGCTGCCGATCGACCCCACAGTAGAAGTAGCAGTAATCTCCAGTCGGGTCAAACTAGAAACGCTGAGATTACCAAAAGCTGCCGTAGAAAGCTGTAAAACATCGTCATCGACATTAAAGTCAGTAATAAAGTCAGCTTCTACAACTGTTTGAACCTCTTGGCGGGAAGTGAGGTAAATAAAGGTATCGTTCCCATTACCCCCACTCAGATTATTGGTTCCTAGACCACCTTCGATCGAGTCATCGCCATCATTTCCGGTTAATGTGTCATTGCCAGCACCGCCTATTACGGTGTCATCGCCGCCGCCAGCTTCGATATCGTCATCGTCATCGCCGCCGTCGATATCGTCATCATCATCGCCGCCTTGAACTTTGTCGTTGCCCAAGCCTCCTTTTAGTGTGTTTTTGCCTTTACCACCGATGATATCGTCATCATCATCGCCGCCGTCGATATCGTCATCATCATCGCCGCCTTGAACTTTGTCGTTGCCCAAGCCTCCTTTTAGTGTGTTTTTGCCTTTACCACCGATGATATCGTCATCGTCATCGCCGCCGTCGATATCGTCATCGTCATCGCCGCCTTTAATTGTGTCGTTGCCCAAGCCTCCTTTTACTTTGTTTTTGCCTAGGCTAACTTCGATATCATCATCGTCATCACCGCCGTCGATATCGTCATCGCCATCGCCGCCTTTAATTGTGTCCTTGCCTTTGCCGCCGATGATTGTGTCTTTGCCTTTGCCGGCTGTAATGTTATCGTCACCCTCGCCGCCTTCGATGTCGTTATCGAGCGTCGCAGAACCGAAAATAAGTTGAGGTGCTGTAGTGCCACCAAACTTAAAGACATTTTGCTCGACGTTCAAGCTAAAACGCTGGCCGGTGAGAGTTCTTCTGCCGTTGGTAGCTTCAAAACCAAAAGTAGCGGCACCGACAAAACCTACTGTCGCTTTGAAAGTTAACGAGCCTGCGTTAATGTCTGCTTGAGTTAAGGTAAAACCGACTTGTGTTACGGCGACTCCATTAAAGAATAGTTGGCCGATTGTAGGATCGGGCAGCTCGGTTAGCTTGATGACTGTGTTGCTAGGACCTTGCTCATCATCGACAACACGCAACAACTCAGAAGTAATAGTTTGCGAGCCTCCGCTGGAACCAGCAATCAGGAGCTCATTAACTTGCACTCGCGGAGGGTTAACAATCGGAGTTGGAGTTGGAGTTGGAGTTGGAGTTGGAGTTGGAGTTTGAGTTTGAGTTTGAGGATCAACTCCTAAAAAGTCGCCAGCAGTGATAAGCGTTGCGTTGACATTCAACAATAGCGCCAAGGCGAAGTTATTGACCCGAATTTCGGTATTGCCACCGACTTGTATAAAGGTCAAGCTGCTAAAGTTCAAGTCGCCAAACAGCAGAAACTTGTCTGTGCCGTCTTCGTAGTCAGTGATGACTGCACTTGCCCCAGAGGTACTGTTACTCACCACATAAAGGTCATCTCCAGCACCGCCTACACAGGTATGGTTGCCAGTACCGCCCATCAGCGTATCGTTGCCGTTGCCGCCCATCAGCGTATCGTTGCCGTCGCCGCCGCCGCTAACGCTGTCGTCGCCGTCGCCACCGTCTGTCATGTCATTGCCGTCGCCAGTGACGAGGGTATCGTTGCCAGCACCGCCCATCACGCTGTCGTCGCCGCCGCCACCCATCACGCTGTCGTCGCCGTCGTCGCCTGCACAGTTGTCGCTGCCGTCGCCACCCATCACGGTATCGTCGCCGGTGCCGCCGCTAACGCTGTCGTCGCCGTCGTCGCCTGCACAGTTGTCGCTGCCGTCGCCACCCATCACCGTATCGTCGCCGATGCCACCGCTAACGCTGTCGTCGCCATCGTCGCCTGCACAGTTGTCGCTGCCGGCACCGCCCATCACCGTATCGTTGTCGCCGCCGCCGCTAACGTTGTCGTCGCCGTCGTCGCCCATCACGGTATCGTTGCCGGCACCGCCCATAACGCTGTCGTCGTCGGCACCACCGCTAACGTTGTCGTTGCCGTCGTCGCCTGCACAGTTGTCGCTGCCTACACCGCCGCTAACGGTATCGTTATCTTTGCCGCCGTTAACGGTATCGTTGCCGTCGCCGCCGCTAACGTTGTCGTTGCCCTGATCGCCCCTGACGGTATCGTTGCCTTCGCCGCCCTCGCAATCGTCGTTGTCTTTGCCACCGTAGATGGTATCGTTGCCGGCGCCGCCGTTAACGTCATCATCTCCTTCATTGCCGTGGGCCAAGTCATCGCCGTCATCGCCTTCGCAGATGTCGTTGCCGCTGCCGCCCAGGACGGTATCATTGTCTTTACCGCCGTTAAGGGTGTCGTTGCCTCTGCCGCCCTTAACGTTATCTTTATCGCGATCGCCCTTTATTTCATCGTCGTCATCGCCGCCTTCGCAATCGTCGCCACCTTTACCCCCGTACATTTTATTTTTTTTGCCAGGGTTTCCTTTGAGTGTGTCTTCGCCTTTTTGGCCGAATATCTGATCCTGCTGGCCGGTGGCGACAATTAGGTCATCGTTATCGGTACCGACGGTTGGGCCGCCATCGATGCCGCTGCCATCATCTAAACCATCCTCTTCCGTTTCCGTACCTCCGAAGGTCTGGAAAATGTTGTCGCTGTCGTTGTCATCGTCATCATCGTCATCATCGTCATCGCCCACACCTGTCGTGGATCCGCCGTTAGACTGATTCAGAAATGTGGTAACGCCGTCGGTGTTTTCGGCGAGTGCTAAGTTAATTAAATCGTCTAACTCCTCTGAGGAAAGTGTAGGGCTGTTTTTGCCTAAGTCCTCGACAGGATTTTGTGTTTCATTTTGAACTGCCAAAACTTTTTCCTGTCCTTCTTCTAACGAAAATAGGTCATCCATCGTTGATATTTCCCAAAAAATGGTAAGCTTCTTAGAATCAATTTATCAGCAAACAGGAGGCTGCACAAAATTTTTTTTTTTAACTTCATGCTTTCGCCTGCTAGAGGAGCTCGTCTCCTTATCTTTGCTCTTAATAGATGCCACTTAAAATGCAAGGTTTTTTTCATTCTGTTGCGAGTTTTATATTCTGACATTGCGTACCAAAATTAATGGAGCCGCAACCTCCACTGTAAGTAATCCGACCAAGATCCGAGCATTTAGAATGTTCTCGGTAATTTCTACAGTAAGCTGCGCCGAAAAGCCTCAAATTGTAGATTTTCTACGTAATTTCTACAGTGAATTAGCTGAATTTAAACTCGCAACTGACAACTCCTAAATAACTACCCAAAACCTGTATCCCCCCAATTTTACCCTTGCTTTTTTTCCGAGTTCGGCTGGGTGTATTGAAGTTTTGTAACACTCCCAGCTTTGACAAATCCTTCCCTGACTTAGAATTTGAATCTCTTGACTAAACGACTGCACGCTTCTAATTTTAGTTCCCAATGATTAATTAGAAATTTAGATAATTCGCCCGGGCAAATATTTGTTCTAATTTTTAGTTGCACAATTTTCTCTCGATTCGAGGAAACCTCGCGAACTGAGCAAAAGTTTTTTTTCGGCTCAATACTAAGAGTTCTGCCAAAATATATCTATCTCAAGAAGGATTGCGAAATGTGTTAAAAAGTAGTAGTGCAGAAGTCGTTTTTGGTGACAGTTGCAAGCTCGATCGGCATTTTGAGCGGGAATGACCCACGGCGAGGCTGCGAAACCCTATGGTTTTGTAGAGGCTTCCCTACCAAATCCAATAATTATAGGAGAAACCGGCCTGATGAGGCGTAATCCTCTAGATGCCAAAAATGATGGTTGCTTGAGAGTACCGGAATAATTTGATTGCCGTTGTATTGTTGAGAGTTCTTGGCTGCTTACGTTTATTTTTGCTGCTTAACTTTAACTAGATTAAGAGAGTTAAATTAAAAGTTTTCTATATCATAAAAGCGGCAAATTAGCAATAAGTTATTAGCAATTATTGATGGTCAACTATCGATTACCGATCGCCACTGAGGTCTTAAGGATGAGGGCGGAGCACTTACGGATGAGATCCCAGGGCTGACCAATTAATTAATTGACACAAAATCAAGATTACAGATGGGGGGTTGGTGCTAGAGGATAAGCGGTAAAGACCGATCGACCGATCGCCAAAAAAAATAAAATACTCAACTTTCCCTGCGATATTGCCCTGAAACCGGTTGGCGAGACCCGAAGTAATTTTAATAAGAACTAGAGATCCGCCTGGTAAAGTGCCTCCAATTTTACTTTACTCAGCAATGAGAAACTCAAGTTCACGACGAATCTAAAGGGGTCTGCGGTAGAGGTGCAAAATGTTAAAGATAGCAAGATTGGAGAAAATTCGGCTTTCACCGAGCCACAGGGCAATCAAAACTAATAAACTGTTATTAAAGTACAACTTTTATATCCTCAAAGTGTTTGAACAAATATATATGACCCTAGCGATCGCCCGATCGGGGGAAGCGCATTCAGAAACTTTGATTGAAAGAGTAAAAATATTTTTGCCGATCGCTATTGCTAGCCGCAAAAACGCAGGCAAATTCAGAATTAAGGCGGGAGGGCGCTAAACCGGTGAGCCAGGAATTTCAACTCTCAGTCACCCCTGTTGGGGACGACGAATATCTAGTGCGGACAGAAAGGGTTGCACCCGGTGTACCCTTAGCCGAACAACAAGTCCGCTGGCCGATCGACGAATGGCTTGCACTGTCTGCTCAACTGATGAACGACCCGCTGGTGGGCTTGCTCCAGGGAAAAGCAGTACAGGGAACCAATTTTGCTGGTCGCGGCCTCTCCGGTTCGGGAAACAACTCAGCGCCGAATTTAGTAGCCCTGGGGCAACAATTATACAGCGGGCTGTTTCAAGGAAACTTGCGCGATAGCTGGACTTGCGCTCAAGGCATTGCCCAGCACCGCCGAGAAGTGCTGCAACTGCGACTCGGACTCAAAGGCCGGCGCTTGCCACGACTGCCGTGGGAAGTTCTGCACGCCGGCGATCGCCCTTTGGCAACCGGCACCGATGTCGTGTTTTCTCGCTACCAACCAGGTACAAGTTTGTTCAAACAAACCCGGATACTGCCTAGTAGCGGGCCGCTAAAAATTTTAATGGCGATCGCGTCTCCGAGCGATCGAGACAGCTTGCAGCTCAAGCGAGAAGTGCTCCACCTGCAACAAGAACTCCAAAACCGCACCGCTAATCCTCTCAAAAACAACCCCCACTCCCCGGAAATTCAACTGACTATTCTCGAACAGCCCGATCGAGAACAACTTACCCAAGCCCTAGAACAAGGACACTACCAAGTCCTGCACTACGCAGGCCACAGCAACTTAGGTTCCAGAGGTGGCGAACTCTACCTAGTCAGCAGCCGCACCGGCTTAACCGAAACCCTCAGTGGCGACGACTTAGCTGGATTGCTCGTTAACAACGGTATTCAGATGGCCGTGTTCAACTCCTGCCGCGGCGCCTACGGCGACCCCTCAGACCTCGCGGACGACAGCCCGGAACGGAACTTAACCGAAGCTCTAGTGAAGCGAGGCATTCCGGCTGTGCTAGCAATGGCAGAAAGCATCCCCGACGATGTAGCCCTAACTCTGACGCGACTGTTTTACCGCAACCTCAATCAAGGCTATCCAGTCGATCTCAGCCTGAGCCGGGCCAGAGCTGGGTTAATTTCTGCCTACGGTTCTCACCAGCTATACTGGGCTTTACCGATTCTCTACCAGCACCCGGACTTTGACGGCTATTTGACCGGCGCCCCAGTCCACAGCCCGACATCCGGTTCTATGGTGCACATAATCGCGTCGGGAACGCAACCGGTGCTGGCGGGTACTGAATGGAAGGCCCCGTCTTCGGTTTCGGCGATCGCCCAATACCCCCCAATCCCAACCAATCGATCGCATGAGTCAGACAATTCTGACGGCGAAGTCTGGGAATATCCCAACCAATTAAAAGATCGTAGGGATTGGGTTCACCAGAACGATCGACCCGATGCTACTAATTCACCGAACTCACCGACGGCTTCGCCGTCCTCTATTCCTCATTCTGAGTGTGCGGCGATCCAAGCAACTCGCGCCGCTGCAGCGACTCAGAAACCGTTAAAAAAACCGGGGCTGAAAACATCTGTCGCCCTAATACTTTGCTTATTACCCGTTGCTTTGAGTGCTGGCTTTTTTGGGTGGCGGTACTCGAACCAGCGAAGCACGAAACCAGAAGAGTTACTGCCAGCGGTACGGACTCCCCTGTCGCAAAATTACCTGCAACAACGCCACTAAAAGCGATCGCCCACTGCGATGCTGAATTTAGACCCTCTTGACCTGGCTCCAAACTGGGTGGGTTTTGTGCTGGCAATTTGCGATCGGGTGCCGCTGGCAAAGCGATCAAAAGTATACTGCTCGATCGAATCTCGGACTTACCTTCATCAAGCCGGTTTCTAGCCAAAATCAGCAGCAGCGCAACCAAGTATCTAGGAAGAAACAGGGTTTCTCGTGGAGAGAGTATGTCCGGGAGTGCTTAATATAGAATTCGTCAGTCGATTTGAGATTTTAGACTTCGGCTTGAGCCCGGAGTCGAAGGATTTGAGATTTTAGATTTACTCCACAGATGAATCTGGAAGCTTGAACAATAGTCTAAAATTTTGATCTCTCCACGACAGGAGTCGGTGGCTTTTATGCGTTTTTGGGCGGGCTGATTCGGCAGCAGGAGCATTCGTCCTTTGGCACAAGACAATAAAAGCCAGAGTTGCAACAATTAAGAACGTCCTCACCGTCAGCGCGGTTGCTATATTTCACAATTAATTATGGAAGCAGCGTGAGTTTGACCGAAAGCATCCAGGATACAAGCCCCCGGATTCATCCGTCCAGAAATAAAAAACCTGTATCCGATGAAACTTGCCCCCCGAATTTATCCGTAGGGTCAATGCTTCAATTCTTTAATCTAAAATCTAAAATCTAAAATCTAAAATCGATTGACGCGCCCCTCCAGTTGGTGGATAAATTTTGAGAGTCTGGCAGTTTACAGCCCACGAGTGGAAACCAATAGATTCCCATCAAAAGTCCATGTCGGGAACCGCTGCTAATTTGTAGTGCATCAAACATTTAAGCAGTTGTGCATTTAACTCGGTTTTTTTCAATTCCCCTGTGGAAATAACCTCAAATTATCTGGCTTGGGGCCGGAGGAGGAAGATTTTCCCGAGTTACGCCTAGACCTCTACTGATTCTTGGCGAAGTGTTAAGAGTCGCGAAGCAATCTCGCCCGATCAAAACTATTCCCCTCTTAGTGGCTGCCGGATGTTTCTGCCGCCGCGCCCATTGAGTCGGGTTTTAGCTTAAATCCGTTCAACGAAGAGGTGAAATTTCCTTCAATTTTTACCGGATTGGCTTCCCCAGACTGCGTTCTGTGGCAGTTATATGCCCCACACCTTAATAAAAGATTGCTCGTTGGTATTTGGGGTTTTGAGGGGATTTCCAGCCCAAAAAGTAGGGTTTATACCATGTTAGATTTTAGATTTTAGATTTTAGATTGAAGAATTGGGAATGACTTATTCCATAAGGGTTTGGAGCTTGCCTACAGTTGGATTCTTTTTGTAAACTGGTGCGTGCAAGTAACTGGCAGGGGCATTGAGAACAAGTGCTGCCTCCCCTTGTTGAGGTAAAAGTTAACCCCGGCGGGTAAATGCTTTCGGTAGATTTGCAGCGGTCGCGCTCTAGGTATTTCGATTCATGGCTGTCTTGTTTTTACCT
Source organism: Microcoleus sp. AT9b-C3 (assembly GCF_036705485.1). Classification (NCBI taxonomy): domain Bacteria; kingdom Bacillati; phylum Cyanobacteriota; class Cyanophyceae; order Oscillatoriales; family Microcoleaceae; genus Microcoleus; species Microcoleus sp. AT9b-C3. The sequence continues at coordinate 103,454 of NZ_JAUBUR010000004.1, forward strand.
TGACCGCAGACTCGATCGGGGATTGGTGAATGCAGGGAACAGACTTTACTGTAAAAAAGTAAAACATTTAATTTGCGACAATAATTCCCCGCGAGATCGCTCCGAGGCTTACACAAGCATTTGGGTCGCGAGGAGCAAATTGATCGCCCTTCGAGCATCCTTACTTGCACCCCCGGTCTTGAGGCGGCAGAAATTTCTCCAGAATCTTAATATTCAGAATTCTTAGTATTGACAGTGAAACAAAGTTCATCTAATGTGTTGTAATTGATATAAGTAAAGTCCAATAAGCGAGGTACGGTCAATGGCAGAAACAGCTACAGCACCCTTAACAGGAAAAGGTCTGCTTCAAAAAATCAAAGGCAGTGATTTGCCGCGCAGAGAACTTGCAAAGCTTTGCGGCTACTTCACTGTCAGCAAAAGTGGAGAAACCCGGATTAATCTGGCTGAGTTTTACGATGCAGTGTTAGCTGCTAAGGGCATTGAGCTAGAGAAGTCGAAAGCAGACGGACGCGGACGAGAAGCAAGTTATCGAGCTAGCGTTCACAAGAATGGTTCGATCGTGATCGGGGCAAATTATACCCAAGAAATGGGATTAAAGCCGGGAGACGAGTTTGAAATTAAGCTCGGATACAAGCACATTCGCTTGATTCAGATCGATGTGGACAGACCGGATGTGGATGTGGATGATGAAGAGGAGGATACAGAAGAATAGAGGCGATTCCCTGCGGGATAGCTTCGCCGCGCGTGATGCAGTCAGCCGATAGCAAGGCGACTGGATTGGGCTTCGCTACACGAGTATTTGCGCGCCACCCTTCGATTTAACTGATGAGCTGTCTTGACTATTTCTATTTTCTCTTGTCCCGCAAAGACTACAGTGCCTCTGAACTTCGCAAAAAGGGGCAAGAGAAAGGTTTTGGCAATGAGGAAATATTGGAGGCGATCGCGCAAATTCAAGACCGCGGCTATCAGTCCGACACTCGCTTGGTGGCAAACTCGATCGCCTCTGCAGCAGGCAAATACGGGAAGTCTGCCATCAAGCGCAAGTGCCTGCAAAAAGGAATTACCAACGATTTGTTTGAGCAAGTCTGGGAAGAAGAAATTGCCGAAAATCAGGACTCCGAAGCAGAAAAACTGGCAGAATTAAAAGCCAAAGTCATGCGGAAATACAAAATCGATACTTGGGGTAAAGCAGATCCGAAAACCAAGGGCAAAGTCTTGAATTACCTGCAATACAGGGGCTTTAATGCTTTTGAAATTTGGCGACAGTGGCAGGCGGAAGAAGAGGATGAGTAAGTTATAGGACAACCCTCGATCGATGCGGCCCCCAGATAGTCAAGCACAACTGTACCGCTACCTGGGGGCTAAATTGTAAGTTCTGAGTTTTTGTAACTTTATGTCAATCCTCAGACTTGACTAAATAAGATTCGTACATCTGCCGGTGTCTGGCTAAAAGCTGGAGATATTTCTCATTGATTTTGGCCAGCATCCATTTCTCTTTAAAAATGGCGGCGGATTCTGCTTTCACCGGATCTGCTTCTAGTGGCAAAATATCTTTTCGAGCTACGGTTTGCTCTGCAACAGACTTCAGCTTCTGAGGGTTTTGCTGGTATTTTCGACCGCTTTTGTGGTTGGCGTAGCGACGCGATCTAGTATACCCCATCTGTAAGAACTTGCGGGCCATGTCGGCTCCAACAAAATCTTCGCGATCGAGATACTCTAAAAACAAGGAGTAAATTTTGCTGCTGGACTCCCTGGCAATTTCAGGAGTCTTAAATCTCCAGAAAGGCAGAATTTCTCCTTTGTAGGGTTCCACCAACAACACTCCCTGTTCTCCTTTCCCTACCCGATAAAGTTCCGGGTGCTGTCGAAAGTCGATGTTCTTAAAATCCAAAGAGTAGTCAAACTGCTTCATCGGGCATTTTCTGTTCTATCTGGAACTAGAGAAGCCCGGGGTTTACCTTCGTCTGGTTGGGTATAAACCCAGGCCCAAGCAATCAAGACGGCTTGAAAAGGCAGCCTGAACCAATACAGTAATTGGTTGTGGGGAATCCCTTCTATGGGAATGTTGTTGACGGCTTGATTGATATTAGCTGGAAACACGGCAATAAACAAGGCAATTAATCCCCACGCCGCCGCCCTGCTGACAGGAGGAACTAACAGCCCAATTCCGCCCAAAACCTCGAAAAAACCGCTGATATAAACCAATGCTTCCGGGTAAGGAAGCTGGGGCGGCACGATTCTGATAAAAGGTGCGGGCACTGCAAAGTGCAGCACGCCTACAATACTGATAGCTACTGCGAGAATAACTCGCCAAATTTCTTTTTGACTTTTCATTGGCAATGGGTAATTAATAATTGTTAAATTGCTGCGCTCATGCTTGCCAAAATTCGCTATCTGCGATCGAGATTATAAGAAAACTAAGGCCCAAAAATTCCAGCTTTCCGGGTTTGTCTACTCTTGCTGGTGGCTGTAACGATTTTATTTCGTAAAAAAACCAGCTTTCTGGGTAACTCCCAGACAAGTTTTCACAGCCCCAAACTTGAGGAAGCAAGAACTGGAATCGAAGGCCTGCGCGTTGACTGCCGAAAACAGATAGCGCGCATTTTGATAACAATATTTTAATGTCTAATGCCCTGTTGCTGTCTCTATCTTCGGGTAGTGAAGTACCCATCACTAATCGGAGTACCGATATAGTTAGGGCTTCCCGTCTCGTCTGCCGTTGCCCGTTTAAACCCGTGCTTAAATTGGTCTTACACAGCATAAGAAGGTCTTTCGACCTTTATACTCCCTTTCAAGAGGAACCCCGGCAGCCGCTCGCCTTCGGCAAGCAGTTTAATTGTTTTTTCGTACATTCCTGTTTGGATTATGTTTTATCGCCTTGTTTGTAGAGCAAGACGAACCAGTGACCGGAATCTTTCTCTCTTTCTCTGGCTAGTTATTTTCGCAAGCATATGACTGCTACTTCGTGTTGTGGTCAGCCGAGTGGACGGGCCGGAACCACTAATATATTATATGACAGACTGAACAATTCCGGGAAATCAAGGAATACTTTGGTGATTCTTCGGACATCCACTTGAGCGTTACCCAGAGGTTAGCAATTGTCGGGGATGCTCTCATAAATCACCCACCTTACATCTTGCCACTAATCGGATTACCGATATAGTGGGAGTATTACGGCGGTGTAGGTAAAACATGATTTTTGTTCTGGCTCTGGCTTCGTCACCAGTCAAACCAGTGGCGGATTTTCTCGATCGACAAATGCACCACCGCTTAACATTAAATAAATCATCGCCGCAATTATTGATGAGTGCGATTGCTGCTAAATTTTGCCTAGCCTTCCAGGCGCTTCCCTACCCTACGGGGAACGGGAACCCTTGGGGGAAGATAGCTTTGCTACCGCGTAGCTTGATGAGACTAATTAAGGCGAGTAATTTGTCAAGAAGTTTTAGAATTATTTAATATTTGCGCTTTGAGAATTATTGGGAGAGGCAATTCGAGAACACTCTGTAATTAAAATTACCATCTAAAGTTTGAATTTTGTCAACTTCCGACAGATGTTATAATGAATGAAATTATTGAATTTGCTAAAAAGTCGATCGTCGTAGCAACTCCCCAACCATCCTGCTGGAATTCAAAATAGTCGTCAACGGCAGGAACTTTTTAGCCACCACATTATTCAAAAAGATTGAGCCTCCAAGCGCTGTGTCATTTTTATCTACACGCAATCAATCACCGACGACCATGAACACCTCAATAAACACCTCTAAATTTGGCATAAACCGGATGCTGCGACAATCGTTGTTTGCAGGCATCATTTCTGCAGCAGCTTTAGCTAGCGGATGGGCGCCCGGTATGTACACACAATCCCCAAACCTTGTTTTCGGAGCTGCAGCCCAAGCTCAAGAAATTAGCAGCGAAGAAATTACTAGCTACGCTCGTGCTGTGTTGGCAATAGAACCCAGACGGGTGGAAGCTTATAACGAAATTAAAAGAATGGCTGGAGGCTCGGTTCCCAGAGTAGTGTGCAACGAAAAGCAGGAAATTAATAGGCTGTCTGGAAATTTTCGTGGCATCGCAGTGAATTACTGCCAACAAGCTAAAAAAGCTATCGAAACCTATGGTTTGACAGTTAGTCGCTTCAACCAGCTTACTTTGCTCCAGCAAGCGGACCCGGCAGTCAAACAGCGAATTCAAGCCGAGCTCCTGCGACTGCAACAAGCTGGCAATCAATAAGCTTGAGGGTTTGAGTCTTTCTTCCTCTCCCGTTCTATTAGACTTCTCCATAAAAGCTTGTTCAGGGCAGGCAGGATGCCTAACAGCTACCTCCCCTCAACAATAATATTGGAGATTTAAATTGTTCGAGTTCCTAGACGGTATGCAAAATTTTTTGAAAAAAAAGCGATCGTCTGTGATTAAGTGCTTGACAAAATAACATAAATTTGGTAATAAGGCCAGAACGGGAGCGGTCAGAGAGATGAATATTTTTCCACTGGCTGTCAATCGGAATGAGATATAACGATCGCCAACACGATTAAGACGTTTTTAATTTCTGAAACATGAGCTGAAGATTGGAACTTCAGTCTTTCTTATTCCTTCGGCTATAAAAAAGATATTCCTCAAAAACTAAATGTCAAGTCAATTGCTCTGAGGAATAGAATATAAAAATGCTAACATTCACAAAACATTTGCCTGCAAATCCCGATGCTATTGTCAGCTTTACTTTACAAATGACATCGGACGATCGCACTCGCAGCCGTCACCGATTCGAGACGGAGACGGGGGAAAGGTTGCACCTGAGTTTGCCCAGAGGTACTGTACTGCGCGATCGAGATTTATTGCAGTCGGAAGACGGTAGCTGTTTGGTACTGGTAAGTGCAAAACCCGAGCCGGTGCTGACAGCGCGGGCATCGAGTCCGCTGCTACTGATGCGGGCGGCTTATCATTTAGGAAACCGTCACGTAGCTTTAGAAATTGCGGATAATTATTTAAGGCTTTCTCCCGACTCTGTATTGCAGGGAATGCTAGAAAAAATGGGTTTGGAAGTAACAGAGGAAATTGTGCCGTTTCAGCCGGAAATGGGCGCTTACGGGCACAGCCATTAGATTTTAGATTTTAGATTTTAGATTTTAGATTTTAGATTTACTCCCACCCTGGAATCCGAGGGCTTATAACCAAATTAGTTTGGGTAATTCAAGAAGGAAGAAGTAAACAGTCAACCGTCAACCGTCAACAGTGAACAATCAACTTTTATGTTTGTTACAGCTAGCTTTTGCACCTGTGGGAGCTTATAGTTATTCTGAGGGAATCGAAAGTCTGGTAGAAGCCGGTGCGATCGACAGCGAGATTACTTTGAGGAATTGGTTAGAAAATTCGCTGCAATTCGGGGCTGTGCGAGTAGAAGCCGCTGTGGTGGTAAGGGCTTTGAGGGCGGCACAGATAGGGGATGTGACGGCTTTGAATTACTGGAATGCTTGGGCGACTGCTACTAAGGAAACAGAAGAGTTGCGCTTGCAAAGTTGGCAAATGGGGCGGACTTTGGTCAGGTTGCTGATGGATTTGCGTGAAGCGAAGCTATCCTGCAGGGAATCGCCCCTTGCTTCTGGGTTAACAACAATTGTAAAAGAATTCGTGGAATCTGGCAGCAATCAGTGCAATTTTGCGATCGGCTTTGGCATTGCCGCCGCCAACTGGCAGATTGAAGAGGAAGCGGCCGTGTTAGGATATTTGTACAGTTGGGCTGCCAATTTGGCGAGTGCGGGCGTGAAACTGATTCCCCTCGGTCAAACAGCCGGTCAGCAGTTGCTGTTAGATTTGCAGTCTCAAATTAGCTGTACGGCGCAAGAAGTTTTACAATTAGAAGATGATGAGCTTGGCAGTTGCAGTTGGGGATTAGGACTGGCTAGCATGGCGCATGAAACTCAGTACACTCGGTTATTTCGGAGTTGAAAATCAGACAATCCAAAATCTAATTAGTAAGGTGCGTCAGCACCCCAAAGCCTCGATAATCGTTCCATAACTCCGTCTGACGCACCCTACAACTACAACTCGGTTATTTCGCAGTTAAAAATCAGAAAATCTAAAATCTAAAATCTAAAATCTAAAATCGCTATGGGTGCTTTTCGTGTAGGAATTGCTGGGCCGGTTGGTTCGGGAAAAACTGCTTTACTGGATGCTTTGTGCAAGGCGCTGCGACAGCAATACCAGATTGCGGTTGTTACTAATGATATCTATACTCAGGAAGATGCACAGTTTTTGGTTCGGAGTCAAGCTTTGGAGAGCGATCGAATTTTGGGCGTAGAAACGGGAGGTTGTCCCCACACAGCCATCCGCGAAGATGCTTCCATTAACTTAGTAGCTATAGAAGAGTTAGAACACAAATTCACTGATTTAGATTTAGTGTTTGTAGAAAGCGGCGGCGATAACTTGGCGGCAACTTTTAGCCCGGAGTTAGTAGATTTAACAATTTACGTAATCGATGTCGCTGCCGGCGATAAGATTCCGCGCAAAGGCGGGCCAGGAATTACTAAATCTGATATGTTGGTAATTAATAAAACAGACCTCGCCCCTTTTGTGGGAGCAGATTTGGGCGTGATGGAACGGGACGCTAAAAAAATGCGAGGCGATAAACCTTTTGTTTTTACTAACTTGAAGACAAAGGAAGGATTAGAATCGGTAGTTAACTTTGTTAAGTTGAATATTGGTGATAATTAGGGATTAAGCGTGCGATCGTCCATTCCAAATGCTAAAATTCCCAAAATTTTACCCAAATTGGTAAGCAAAGTTTCCGTTGTCTCAACAAAAACCGCTTGTCCTTCGAGTTTTAAGAATTTCCACCTATCTCCTGTAGTGACAGCCCCATAAATTGTGGTAATCTCATTACCTTCGCGCTCGTTGAAGATTTTAGCTGCTAGCATTTCAGCTATGCACTGTCCCAATCCAGAATTAATGTTTTCCTTTTTAGCCTCTACAATAGCAATGACTGGGGCTTTTACAATCAACAATTCTGGCGATCGACTTATCAAAAAATCACAATTCCCATTCAGCCCTCTTTCAGCATCTACAGTAAAATCAATGCCAGAAAATAAGCTCACGCGATGGTGCAAAAGTTTTCTCACTTCCATTAAAATGGGCGCGATAATCAGTTCCGAACGCGATTTTTCTGTATTGCTACCGAGAGCTACAGGCAGATTTTCTTGCAAAGTTTCTGTCAGTAATCTGCTGTACTCTAACTCTGGTGCAGGAGTGAAGATTTCGACTATTTCAGAATAAGCTAAGTCAAAGGTTTTCAAAACTCTATCTAAATTAAAGTCACTGTATGCCATTTGACTTTCTCCTGGTTACCAATTCTCGTTAAGCGAAGCTATCCCGAAGGGAATCGCCTATTTACTTTAACACTCCCTACCGCACCACCAATTCCCTGACCAAATTAGCCAAACGTTCTGTACTGTCTGTCACCGCTAATTCAGAAGCAGCTTTAGACATTTTTGCCAAATAGTCGGAATCTCTTAACAAATACAACACTTTGCTTTGCAACACATTTGCTGTCAGTTCGCTTTGACGGAATACCACGGCGGCGCCGGATGCGGCAAATACTTCCGCATTAAATCTTTGGTGGTCGTCAGCGGCGTGAGGAAAAGGAATTAAAATAGAAGGTACTCCCGTCACTGCTAATTCTGTCAGAGCACTCGCGCCCGATCGACTAATTGCTAAATTCGCTCGCTGCAACAAACTCGCCACATTTTCGTAAAATGGCATTGACAAATATTGCTCGTGTTTCAAACTTTCAGCATCCGGGTCATTATTTCCGGTGAGGTGAACCACCCAAGCACCGGCATCAAACCAAGCCGGTGCGCACTCGCGCACTAACTTATTGACTGCGACAGCACCTTGAGAGCCGCCCATAACTAAAATTACAGGTACACTGTCAGGAATTGGCAAATTTAGAGGTTGGCGAGTCAGGAATTGCGATCGCACCGGTGTACCAGCAACCACGGTTTTCGCGCGGGGTAAATGCTGGGCTGCTGCTTCAAATCCGATCGCCACAGCAGTGCACAAAGGACTAAACCAGCGCGTCACCTTCCCCGGAATTGCATTAGATTCGTGGAGAATTACCGGCAAACCCAAAGAACGGGCCGCTAGAATTGCCGGTGCTGCGATGTAACCGCCGGTAGTAAAGACTCCCTGAAAATTTCCCGCTTTGAGCAACTTCCGCACCTGAAGGACCGAGCCGGCGAGTCCGCCCAAAATTCGCAATGTACCGAGCCCAAATCCCTGCTGAAAGCCTTCAACGGCGATCGTGTGGAGGGGGTAAAGGGATGAAACTAACTGGGTTTCCATGCGGTCTGGGACTCCTAGCCATTCGATCTGACAGTCGTTCAACTGCCCAGCGGTGGCGATCGCGGGAAATAAATGTCCACCAGTGCCGCTAGCTGCAACCAACAACCGGAGGGGAGCTTTTGTCAAGGTATTTGTTTCTTTTTTTACAAGTACAAGTTCCACAGGTCGATCAATTTTATATTTGAGGTTTTAGATTATTATGCTTATTATTCCGGCAGTTTCAGCCAATTTTGAATCAGCCATCTAAAATTAGATTGTGCCGTGTCCCTGCTTCCGTTGTCAGTTTTCGTTGCAGGCGAACAGTTGCCCAAGCTACGACCCCTGACAAATAACCAAATTATCATCTAATGCGTAATTTTTTGAATTTAGTGCCAAGTGCATCTCAGTATTTTTCCAGCCGTCGGGACAAAAAAACCGATCGTGCGATCGTTTTTGGCTCTAACGGCAGGCAGTCGATCGCTCAAATGTTGTTATGTTTAACAGTGGTAAGTGCTGGTGTGCTGCATCAAGGTGCGGCAAGAGCGATCGGTGCGATCGCGGCGACTCCCCGAACGATCGCCCAAACCCCTGCAAATGCGCCTGCCCCACTCACAAAAGTGCTAACAGAAATTGACGCAGCGGCCAACCGGCGCGATGTCAAAGCAGTCATGGCATTTTACAGCCCGAATTTCACTCATTCTGACGGCTTAAACAGCCAAAGCATGGCAAAAGCCCTCACCCAACTCTGGGATCGATATCCGAGTTTAAATTACCGCACCGAGATCAAATCTTGGAAAACCGAAGGTAGCGCGATTCTCGCAGAAACCATAACTACAATTGCCGGCACTCAAAAAAAGGATGGCAGAGAATTAAATCTCAAAGCTACAATCCGTTCCCAGCAGCGCTTTGAAGGTGAAAAAATAGTTAGTCAAGAGATTTTAGCAGAACAAACTCAGCTTAGTTCTGGCCAAAATCCTCCCACAATTCAAGTTAATTTTCCGGATCAAGTTAAGGTGGGCGAAGAGTACCATTTTGATGCCATTGTGCGAGAGCCGCTCGGCGATGATATTTTAATAGGGACTGTTTTGGAGGAACCCATTACCGAAAAAACCTTGTTTAATCCCTCAGAAGTCGAGCTGGAGTTGCTAAATTCCGGGGGAATTTTTAAAGTAGGTAAAGCTCCGGCTACGCCAGAAAATCGGTGGGTTTCAGCAGTTTTGATGCGACAAGGCGGAATTGCAACAGTTAGTGTGCGATTGCGGGTTGTCAAATAATAAAATAGGTGTTATGGGTTATACCATTTTAGATTTTAGATTTTAGATTTTAGATTTTAGATGGGGAATAACTTATGAATTAAATTTTGGGAGCGCTGGTCTACAGTTGCATTTTTTAGGGGATGGTATTATCTGGGTAATTTTAGTAGTGGCGAGTTCAAGAAAATCTTGAAGAGAAAAAACAGAAGTCCCTAAACTCGTCACTAAAATAATTATGTTGAATGGACAGTATGAAATATCCAAACCCTTATCTCATTAGTCCTTCCCAATTCCCAAATCTAAAATCTAAAATCTAAAATCTAAAATCGTATGATTTCTCTCCAAAACCAAATTGTTTTCATTACAGGTGCGAGTAGCGGTATCGGAGCAGCCTGTGCCAAGATATTCGCCAAAGGAGGAGCCAAACTAATTTTAGCAGCCCGCCGTCTTGAAAAGCTCGATCGACTGGCAAACGAACTTGTAGAAACAAAATCCATCGCGTCGAGGAACGAGATTTATTTGCTAGAATTGGACGTGCGCGATCGCCCGCAAGTCGAATCGGCCATAACTGCGCTTCCCGATGCCTGGAAAAGCATCGATATTCTGATTAACAATGCGGGATTGAGCCGTGGTTTAGACAAACTGCACGAAGGCAACTTCCAAGATTGGGAAGAAATGATTGATACCAATGTTAAAGGCTTGCTTTACATGACTCGCGCGATCGTGCCGGGAATGGTAAACCGAGGCCGCGGTCACGTAGTGAATATCGGCTCCATAGCAGGCCGCCAAGCTTATCCGAAAGGTAATGTTTATTGCGCTTCCAAAGCAGCAGTGAGAGCTATTTCCGAAGGGTTGAAACAAGACCTTTTGGGAACACCCGTGCGGGTGACGGAAATAGAACCTGGTTTGGTGGAAACAGAATTTAGCAATGTCCGGTTTCACGGCGATGCAGAAAAAGCCAAAAATGTCTATCAAGGATTGACACCGCTGACTGCTGACGATGTAGCCGATGTCGTGTATTTTTGCGCGACGCGATCGCCCCACGTCAATATTAGCGAAGTTTTGCTAGTTCCGACAGACCAAGCTAGTGCAACTCTGGTTCACCGAAAAGAGTTGTGAGTTTTTAGTGAGAAGTGTCCGGATTGCGCTCGAATTCTCAGGAAGCTTAATTGGTAGATGCACCCTGATTAATTAACTCCCGACCAATTTTGGCCGGGTTTTTTTTGGCGATCGCACCCTTAGCCACACATTCTCCAAAATTCTGCCAAAGTGTCCTGAAAGAGGTGCTTTGAGGCGGGAGATTAAATTAGTAGATGCACCCTGATTAATTAACTCCCGACCAATTTTGGTTTGGGGTTTTTTTTGCGATCGCACGCTGAGCAAAAAATTCTCCCAAATTCTGCCAAAGTGTCCTGAAAGAGGTGCTGTGAGACGGGAGACTAAATTAGTAGATGCACCCTGATTAAATAACTCCCGACCAATTTTGGTTTGGGGTTTTTTTTTGCGGTATCCAGGGTGATGCTGAATAAAGTTTGAGGTTGTCCGGATTGGGTTTCCAATTCTCAGGAAGCTTAATTGGTAGATGCACCCTGATTAAATAACTCCCGACCAATTTTGGTTTGGGGTTTTTTTTTGCGGTATCCAGGGTGATGCTGAATAAAGTTTGAGGTTGTCCGGATTGCGCTGGAATTCTCAGGAAGCTTAATTGGTAGATGCACCCTGATTAATTAACTCCCGACCAATTTTGGCCGGGTTTTTTTTGCCTATCGCACCCTAAAGCTCGAATTTTCGTAAATTTTCGCAAACTGTCCGGAACAGGTATACCTCGAACCGGAGACTAAATTAGTAGATGCACCCTGATTAATTAACTCCCGACCAATTTTGGCCGGGTTTTTTTTTTGCCGATCGCACGCCCTCGCCGCCCATGTTCGCAAAGTCTACCAAAGTGTCCTGACAGAGGTGGTGTAAAGCCGGAGAATAAATTAGTAGATGCACCCTGATTAATTAACTCCCAACCAATTTTGGTTTGGGGTTTTTTTTTGCCGATCGCACGCCCTCGCCGCCCATGTTCGCAAATTCTGCCAAAGTGTCCTGAAAGAGGTGTTTTGAGGCGGGAGATTAAATTAGTAGATGCACCCTGATTAATAAACCCCAGCCAATTTTGGCCGGGGTTTTTTTTAGCTCAAAAGCTGCATTAACCAATTAGGCTAAATCGCCTCAAAAGACTGCACCTCAAGCACCGGGCCGATCATAGCAAAAGTCATCACATCCTTGCGGACTTCACCTTTAACACTGACTTTCAAACCAGCTTTTTTCAAGTCAGAAGGAGCATCCTTAAGTTCGTAAGTTTCCCCATCTTCGCCAACCAAAGCCCAAGTACCGGGACCCAATCCTTTGCGTTCAATTACACCTTTGACAGTAATACTCATGCCGATCGCACCTCTGTTTTAATTGCTAAACGCGCCAGTCCGAAACACAGTAAAGCATTGACAATCAAGAATGTTTGTGATACCAAACCTGTGCCCAATCCCCAGACTGCGGGAGACACAAAAGCATTCACCGCTAAACTGCTGGCAAAACCGATCGAAATTGCGATCGCGATCCACTTCCACTGTTGATGTCCTAACAGCAAAGCAATCAAAATCCCAGGAATCAAAACGCTAGCAAAAAAGGGATTCAGCATACTGCTGCCATTAATTGCACCGCCGAGTTCGGGAATAGAACTGCCCATCACCCGCATCGGCCACTGCGGCAAGTCAAATACAAACAAGTTCCGCAGGAAAAAGAACCCTGAACTACCAGCAATCAAACCGCCGGAAAAGCCCCAAGTCCAGGCGAAGGGGAAATAATTCCGCATCAAGAAAGCCAGCAGGTAAGAACCGAGCACCATTGCAATTTTAGGCAACAGGGCGACTGCACCGCCGTCAATCCAAAAGCGGGGGCTGAGATAGCCGTTATCGCGCAGCCAGCGGAAGAAATCGCGGAAGTTGATTTGTCCGCGCTGGGCTAGCTGAACTGCTGCGGCTGCGTCTAGGTGTCCTGAACCAAAATGGTTTAACGGATCTTCAGTGACAGTTCGCGAGGACTGCAAGAGTACGCTGCGAATTTCGTCTGGTTCTGTGATGCCGGAGGCCTTGACAAGGGCTGCAACGGCGGCAACGTGGGGAGAAGCCATGCTAGTGCCTTGGTAGCCTTCAAATACTTCGGCGCCTGTTTCCGGGTCGATCGTACTTTGCAGGATCTTGCCCATTTCAGAACCGCCGGGGGCTGCAATATCAACCCCTGCGCCGAAATTCGAGTAAGAGGCTTTTTCGTCGTCGGGGCCGAGGGCGGAAACGCCGATGACGTGGGGATAGCGGGCGGGATAGGAAGCGGAACTATCGCCGGAGTTGCCGGCGGCTGCGATGATGACAACGCCTTTAGAGTGGGCGTAGTCGATCGCCTCTTCCATTAACTGACTTTCGCCACCGCCACCGAGACTCATGTTAATCACGTCGGCGCCGTTGTCAGCAGCAAATTTAATCGCTTCGGCGATGTCAGAAACCGTGCCACCACCGCTGCCGCCTAAGACTTTTAGCGGCATTAAAGCTGCTTCGTAGGCGATGCCTGCGACGCCATAATTGTTGTTAGTTGATTGGGCGACAGTACCTGCGACGTGAGTACCGTGGCCGTTGTCGTCGTAGGCCTCGGCGCGATCGTTTACAAAGTCGTAGCCCGGTACAAATTTGGTTTCTTTTAAGTCAGCGACTGGAGTAATGCCCGTGTCAATTATCGCTACTGTTGTGCCGCTGCCTTTGGTTTCGTTCCAGGCAGATTCTACGTTGATGCTGCGGAGATTCCACTGCTTGGTATACATGGGGTCGTTGGGAATCTCGAAAGCGCTGTAGACAAAGTTCGGTTCAATGTATTCGGTATCTTTAGCCAAATTTGATTTTCTCAGGGCGTTTAGCAAAGTGCGATCGCCCTTAACTACATATACATTGTCGGCCGCTGAGAATTCGCTGTTGAGTTGCGGTGCGACTTGGTACTGTTGGGCGATCGCATTTACTTCTTTCGCAATCTCAGCAGCACCCAAATCTTCGCGGAAATCCAGCACAATCGAGTCGTAAGTGCCTTGAGTAGCAAGTCCTGGGAAATTAGAAATCGCCCAGCCGAGCCCGATTAAAAATAAGCACAGAAGGAAAAACTTTTTCATTGCCGATCGTCCGTTTAGGGAAGGCGTGTTCACCACAATAACCCAATTTTCACCGCCAGCGCCAGTTTTCCTTGCTGCGACTGGTGGATATTTCCCACGCGAGCGTTGGGTAGTTTTCGGCAGTGGCTGTTGCTAGAACTAAAATTGCTCTAATTTATAGTTTAAATTGCAGAGCAAGTTTTAGGAGTTCAATTAATTGTATCATTATAGAAGATGACAAACAGAACAAGCGAGTATTTTCAACAAGGGTATCGCATGGAAAGAGGTTTAATGTGGCTGCCGCTGCTGGCAATTTTTATTTCTCTGGCTTGGGCTGGATGGAACGAGTATCAAAAGCTAGAAGCGTATCGCGTCTGGGCAGAGCAATTTGCTAAAGCCAAGTACGATATTTATGCTGTACTCGGTCAAAAAGAAGACTGTTTAACTTGGGGAAAACCTACTCGCAGCGGGCCGGTGAATTTGCAAACTTTTTCTTTAAAAGACGTTGAGTCGCTGCGGTTGTTAGTCAACTCTCAGGCAGTTGATTTAGAGTCACCTCCAAATTCGGGAAGTCCAATCGCCATCGAATTTTTGTTGAAAGATGCTGCTGCGGTGCAGGTTCCTTTTACAGAAATTCCTCTAGCGACTAAATGGGGAAAACACTTGCAGCAAGAATTGCAGCGCTTTAGGTAAAAACACTCTCCGGCTGGGCAGCGTATCAGATATGAACTCGGCTACTTGAAGTTACAAAAGTCTGTAAAACTGGTAGTAGAAATAGAACTTAGGCAACAAATCCTTTGAACTGCAATCTATAGGGGTAAAGTACCCACGGATCACCCGGAGGACATGAGTTATTGCAGTAAGTAATAGGAGTAGTGTTCCCGTGCTTAGCCCGCTCGTGTTCCGTGCGTACCTTACAGTTCAAGTTATTGACCGTAAGCATCCAGGATACAAGCCCCCGGATTCATTCCTTCGCCGACTCAGGACCCAGAAATAAAAAACCTGTATCCGATGAAACTTGCCCCCCGAATTTATCTGTGGGGTCAATGCTTTAATCTAAAATCTAAAATCTAAAATCTAAAATCTAAAATCGATTGACCCGCGCGTCCTAAAACAGCTAAATTGCCAGCCCCCCAATCTGCGTAATGCAAACACAAGAATTTTTACAGCGCTATCAACAAGGAGAGCGCAACTTTGGTCACATTGACCTCAGCGGCGCTAGTTTAAGCGGTGTTAACCTGCGAGAAATAGACCTCACTGGTGCTAACTTGACCGGTGCTAATTTGAGCTGGTCTTTTTTGAGCAATGCCAAGTTGATAGGGGCTTGTTTGCGCCGCGCGGATCTCCGCAGTGCGGGGCTGGCTGGGGCGAATCTGAGCGGGGCCAATTTGAGTGGGGCAAATCTTGCTAAAGCGGATTTGCGCCTTGCTTGTTTGGCAGCAGCAGAAATCAATTGGGCCGCGTTTCCCGAAGCGGATTTGGGCGGTGCTAATCTTCAAGGAGTTAAATCTGACCAGATTAATTTTGCTGGGGCTAAACTCGACGGCGCAAAGTTGATGGCGGCGGAATTGATGGAGGCGAATTTCAACCGCGCCAGTCTTGTTGGTGCTAATTTAACGGGTGCTAATTTGCGGGAAGCGCATTTGGTGGAAGCGAATTTGCGATCGGCAATTTTAATCGGTGTAAATTTGATTGAATCTGACTTGAATGGCGCTCAAATGCGATCGGCAAATCTGACGGGCACTGACTTGCACCGAGCTGTGCTGGCGGGGGCGGATTTGACTGAGGCGGTGCTGGATAACGCTGATTTGAGTCGAGCTAATCTGGCGGGTTCTTATTTATTGAAAGCGAGTTTTAAGAAGGCGCTTTTGCTGCGAGCAAACCTGCAAGGAGTGTATTTGCTGCGGGCGGATTTGAGCGAAGCTAATTTACGCAGTGCTGATTTGCGGAAAGCAGATTTGAGTGGCGCTTATTTGATGGATGCGATGTTGGGTGAGGCGGATTTAAGAGAAGCTTGTTTGATTGAGTGCCGTTTGATTCGGACGAATTTGGAGGGGGCGCAGCTTACGGGTTGCTGCATTCAAAATTGGCAAGTTCAAGATGTCGATCTGTCAAGAGTTGACTGCAGCTATGTTTTTACTGAGTTTGATTATACTGCGAAAGTTGCGGCAACTCGCTTTCCGGTAGATCGCGATTTTGAGTCGGGGGAATTGGGGCGGCAGCATCAAGAGGACAGTTCTATTGTGAAGGTGTTTTTTGATGAATCTCCTAATTGGGAGGCTTTGGTTTTTACGCTGCGTCGCGTGGAGTTGGAAAGCCACGAACTCAAATTTAACGTTCAATTTTTTGACTCTGCGGGAGAACAAAATTTACTGCGGCTGAGCGCGAACCGTTTGGTGAACGGCAAGATTTTGGGCGATCGCATTTTGGAGCTTTATCCAGATATGTTGGAAAAGGTTTTAGCCAAGGACGCTGAAATTTTGAGTTTGCTCGACTTGGCTGTTCCTAGTAACAATGCGGAGCCGAGCCAAAAGGAAGTATTGCTCAGAAGACAGGAAATCTACCAGCGAATGGTGCGCCAAATTTCGTTTATTTTGATGTCTCAGACGCCGGATAAATTCTCCGAAAGCGTGCAGCGGCTGTTGGATTATTTGAAGCAGCAAGGTATCCCGACAGAGCAGATTCAAAAGAAAGTCATCAGTCAGGCGATCGTGCAGCGGGCGAAGCAAGATCGGGGTTTTCGGGAACAGTTACTCGCGTGGGAGAAAACGGCGTCCGATAGCGTTCGTTTTTCAATGATGGGGGAAGCGGTGCGGTATGCGATCGCCCTTTTGATCGATTATTAACCGTTAATTGTTAACACTTGAAGCCGGAGAGTGGCTAATACCCGCACTTGCTCTTGTGCGTCGGAAACTACAAGCATCGTGCAGCGGGCCAAGCAAGACCCGGTGTTTCAGGAACAGTTGCTCAGGTGGGAGAAAACGGCTTCGGATCGCGATCGTTGTTCGGTAATGGGGGAAGCGGTGCGGTTTGGAATGCCCTTTTGTGGGAATGAAAGCGTTTTTTAGCCTGCGCTTGCTTAACTATTCTTCGCTTTCCTCGTTTTCGTCTTCTTCTATTTCTACCTCTTCTAGGGACTGTCCATCTCTACTGAGTAAATTCCAAAGATCGTCATAGAAAAAATGATCGATAGTTTGAATGTGCTGTGAGAGCAATGGATCTGTAATCATATTTGGTCTAATATCGCAATAATACACACCATCCAATGGATTTAGCTTAATAGTGTAAGCTTTGAAATGCCCCGTCAAAAAGGTGGCATTAATGCCATAGCGATGCTGTTGCTTCGTTTTCTTTCTTTGCACATCGTTGAGAAAAATCGCAATATGAGGTACATCGGTATTGGTCAATTTCTTGTACAAAAACTTATCTACAAAAATTTTGTCAATACGATCTTTACTTGAGGTTTTTACCGAACCAATTATTTTGAGTTTATCTTCTTTGCTGATCAACAAGTCGTGTTGATAACTGCTATGAAACAAAATTTCATCGTTGTCGTCTTTAACGGGAACTTGTGCTGTTCCAGCGACACAATCTATATTGAGAGCGGAAATTATGAGACATATTAAACGCTCAAAAAGATCCCCATTTACTTTACGAGCTTGATTAGATCTTCCTGAAGGTAGCGCATCCAGAGCAGCGCCTATGGATTGCTGCATCGTGTAGATGGTACAAATTAAAACTTGCCTCAATCCATCATCAGGTAACTCTCTATCACGCAACTGTTCAAGAGCTTGTAAAAACTGAACATAATTAGTTTCAAATACAGATTTATCATACATCAAAGATGTATTAATTGGGCGCGTAATATTGTAATAGCCCTCACTCTGATACTGATAAAACTGGTAGTGATTCTCGTTCTGCGAAACAATTCTAGCTTGCAAACCCGTTTCAATAAATTTTAGATAGCTCTTACAAAAATTTATATAATCCTGAATATTTTGAAAGCGTTTTTTGTCCGTTGCATGATTGACTATATCTGTTAAGCTCATCGTATAGATTCCCGTCTTTCTGCATTTTTCCGATCTAGAGATATCCATTCTTCTTTTGTCATACGACGAACATTTTCTATACGCTTGACTGCCCAATCGTTGTATTCCATATTAAGATCGCATCCCATCCAATAACGATTTAGTTGTTCTGCAACAACGAGAGTTGTTCCTGAACCTGAAAATGGATCGAGAACCACATCCCCTTCATTAGAAGACGCAAGAACAAATTTCCTTAATAACTCTTCTGGTTTTTGAGTCGGGTGAGGTGTTGTTTCACCCATACCGTTACAAGTAGTAGGAATCTCTATTACATCTTTAGGCTTTGCACCTTTTGGATTTGGTGTCCAGTTATGGTTTTTCTTTGTTGCTCCTTGCCCATAAGCACTTGTTTTCGCTTGCGGATGTGAAGGATATTTTAAAGTATGTGCGCCATAGGGAATCCGTACATCATCAATATTTAGTTTGACGCAATCAGATTTACGAAAGTGAAGAATGCTTTCATGCGAACGCCCCCAATCGCTACCTAAATTCGCTTTATTTTTATAGTGCCAGATTAACCAGCGGCAACTCTTAAAATACTTTGATGCTGGATGTTTTAGATCGGCTAAAATTTCCGAAAATCCACAAATATATAGAGACCCTGTTGATTTTAGAATCCGCGAAGCTTCGCTAACCCATTGAAGTGACCATTGAATGTAGTGCTCTTGATTTTCAAAGCGATCCCAATCGGCTTTATTAATGTTATAAGGTGGATCGGCAAAAATTAAATTAACACTCTCAGGCTCAAGAGATTTAAGCCAATCGATAGAATTACCTTGATAAAGTTGCCCATGAGGATGTGAATATTGCACTTGAAAACCTTGTGTTAAAGGTTTTAACTCTTGCTCCCTAATTTGTTGTGTATCACCTACAACGTCTAAGGAGGCTTCCATCATGTTCAAAGCTTTATTAGAACTGACCACCCTCGTTTATTCCTCGCTACCTGTGCAAACGACTAGGGATAGATTATAGTACACAGGGATTAGACCTCACTAATTTTTTGAGACCTAGGACTCAGAGATGGATGGTATCGTTTCCACTTACCAGTCTTGGGTGCGTAGCCGGCGACCCGCTAAGGCGCGGATTTGCTCGTCGCCGTCGGAAACTGCAAGCGATCGCAACAAAGGCACAACTCCCGGATTTTCGGGATAATGTTCGATAATCGCTTCGAGCGCTGTAAATCGGGGATTGTAAGGAAAAGAACCGTTTTGATTGTCAACATCGCTCAAAGCTCGATCGCGCAAAAACTCAAACATTCCCGGCTCGTCTTTCCATCCCCGCATTAACTCTACCAGGGCGATCGCCCGCACCTGCGAATCTTCATCTTTTTGAGCTCTAATTTTCAGCCACTCGAAAGTTTGAGACTGATTTGTCCACCCTCGCGCTAACTGTTGCAAAGCGATTTGCCTGACAGCCGGACTCTCATCGCCCTCTGCTTTAGCCTCCAGCAGCATCCAAGTTTCAGGATTGTCCGGCCAGTTGTCAGCGAGTTCAAGCACCGCCGCTTGCCGCACCAGCGCTTCCCCAGAATCGAGCTCAATTTTGAGCCAAGGCAAGGTTTCCGGGTCGTCGGGCCACCCCCGCACGATCGCCCGCACCAGCACGCTCAGCAGGTGAGAATCTTGCTCTGACTCGACCAGGCTTTTGAGGAAAGGCAGCGTCTCGCCCCGGTGAGACCAGCGTTTTGCGATCTCTTCCACGGCAGTTTCTCGGACGTTCAGGTGTCTGTCTGACTCGGCGAGATTTTGCAACCAAGTAAAGACTTCGAGACGGGGTGACGGCAGTGTGGCGACAGCTTCCACTACTACTTGTCGCACAGTCCAGTAATCTTCGGAATCAGCTATTTTTTGCAGCAGGGGCAGGGTTTCTGGGTGGTCGGGCCAACCTGCTGCTATCTGTTTTAGGGCTATTTCGCGCAGGTCGGCGTCGCGATCGCCCAATGCTATATTTTTCAAAAAAGTCAGAGTTTCGGGGTTCCCGGGCCAGCCAGTGGCAATTGCTTGCACTGCTGAGCGCCGGACGCTCGAACTCGCGTCGGACTCGGCTTTAGTTTTCAGCAGCGGGTAAATGTCTGGTTCATCGGGCCAGTGCGAAGCCAATTCTTCTAAGGCTGCTGTCCGCACTTCTTTGCTGCTGTCGGATTCGGCTAGGGTTTTCAGCAGCAGGCAAACGTCGGCTGCAGCAGGCCAGCCCGCTGCCAACTCCCGCACCGCTACTGTTCGCAGGATAGAACTTCCTGTCTGGGCAAGGTTTTTGAGCAGGGAGGCCGTGCCTAAAAGGCTGTGCCAACCTCTGGCTATTTCTTGCCACGCTGCGACTCGCACTCCCAAGTTTTCGTCGGATTCGGCGGCGGTTCTCAGCACCAGCAAGGTATCTGTGCGATCGGGCCAATTAGAGGCTAACTGTTCGAGTGCTGTGGTGCGGACTGCGGGACTTTGATCGAACTGAGCCAGGGCAGCTAGCAGCGGCAAGGTATCGTTCGTGTCGGGCCAACCACAAGCCATTTCTCGGACACAGGTCGATCGCACTGCCCAGCTTCGATCGGATTTGACGAGGTTTTTGAGCATCAGGTAAATTTCTGGCTGGTCTGGCCAACCACGGGCTATTGCTTCGACTGCTGTGGCTCGGACTTCGCCACAGTCACTGGAATGAGCGAGTATTTTCAGCCAAGGCAGGGTTTGCGGGTCGTTTTTCCAAGTTTGGGCGATCGCGGCGATCGATCGATTGCGAATTTGATAAGTTTCCTGCAATTCTTGAGCGCTTTGATAAAGAATCAGGAAACCCGTGCCGTATTGCGATAACTTTTTTAAAGCGTTTAACACTTTTTTGGCGGTTTTTTTATTAACATCGTTTTCAACTTTTAACAGGCATTGCGCTGCTAAAAATAAATTAATAAATTTTTCTTGTTGACCGTTTTGATCTGTGAGATATTCTATAATTTTGCTCGCTGTTTCTTTGTCGAGCTTGGCTGCAATTTCTCTGAGGACTTCGTGGAAAGATTCGTCCCGCCAGTGCTGGCCGAAAACTTGTATGTTGAGCTCGCCCCAAGTCAGTTGACCGATTTTGAGTTGGGCATGGATTAACTCTGCTACAGTCTGGGGATTATTTTCGGAAACAAGTTTTTTTAACAACATACCGATACCCTGCCCCTGAAGTTTGTTTGCATTGACAATCCTCGCATCAGCTCCGATATTAGTTGAGATTTTTTGAGCGAGCCTGAAGTATGGAACCAATCGACTCTATCTTATACGAAAAATACTGAGTCGGGAGGGCCCCAATGCAAAATCCGCCACAACCCAGAGAAATGTTAGGTGTTGGCGGATGGCGATCGAACAATTAAGCCACTGAATCTAGCTAACAGCTACTTGGACGCGATCGGCTGCAACCCGAACCGCAAAAGTCGGAATCTTTACCGTTTCATCATCCAGACATTGCCCGGTAGTCAGACTAAAGTTTTGTTTGTAAATGGGAGAAGCAACTTTGAGAGTGCCG
Organism: Microcoleus sp. AT9b-C3; assembly: GCF_036705485.1. NCBI lineage: Bacteria > Bacillati > Cyanobacteriota > Cyanophyceae > Oscillatoriales > Microcoleaceae > Microcoleus > Microcoleus sp. AT9b-C3. The sequence goes on from NZ_JAUBUR010000004.1 coordinate 124,777, forward strand.
TTGCGATCGCCCACAATTCCCCGCGACAAAACAAAAGCTTTGCTAAACGGGTCGTAATTACTAAGCGCATAAACTTCATCCCCGTTTCCCACTCGGAAAATCGCCACTTGTTCGCCTGCTACTAAAGCGCAAACTCCAGTATAAGGGGCGATCGCATCGAGAGAACACACATCTACCCAAGTTGTTACTGTATCGGAAACTTGTAATGATTGAACCATCTTCTTTTCCTGTTATTTACTTCAATCTCGTTCCCAGTCTGTGGCTGGGAACGTAGGTTTCGAGGCTCTGCCTCGCCTCGCCGAAGGAGGCAGAGCCTCCCGGAATTCATTCCCAGGCAGAGCCGGGGAACGAGATTCTTGCTCCCTCCCCTTAGCAAGGGGAGGGCTGGAGAGGGGTTATCTTGCTCCCTCCCCTTAGCAAGGGGAGGGCTGGGGAGGGGTTATTCGGAAACTCCAACCAGAGCCTTTTCCTGTTCGTTAGCCGGTCGCGTTTGTCCCCGTTCCGCAACACGAACAATACTCGGATCGGGCAAATCGGAATTCACAAAATGCTGGAACCGCTGCACCTTTTGTGGGTCTTCAATGGTCGTTTTCCACTCACATTGATAAGTGTTCACTAAATGTTGCATCTGCGCTTCTAATTCAGCACAAATGCCCAGAGAATCCTCAATTATTACCTGTTTTAAGTATTCAATCCCGCCCTCAAGCTTGTTCAACCAAGTTGCAGTACGTTCCAATCTGTCGGCGGTGCGGATGTAGAAAACCAAGAATCGATCGATATACTTAATCAGCGTTTCCTTATCGATATCCGTCGCCAGCAAAACCGCGTGCTGCGGCTTAATTCCCCCGTTGCCGCACACGTACAAATTCCAACCATTCTCAGTAGCAATTATCCCAAAATCCTTGCTTTGAGCTTCCGCGCATTCGCGAGTGCAACCAGAGACAGCAGATTTGAGCTTGTGGGGCGATCGCAAACCGCGATACCGCAATTCAACTTCGATCGCCAAACTCGTAGAATCCTGCACGCCAAAGCGGCACCAAGTGCTGCCAACACAAGATTTTACAGTACGCAGAGCCTTACCGTAAGCGTGTCCCGACTCAAATCCCGCATCAATCAACCGACGCCAAATATGCGGCAATTGATCCACGCGAGCTCCAAACAAATCAATCCGTTGCCCACCAGTAATCTTAGTATAAAGCCCAAAATCCCTGGCAACTTCACCCAAAACAATCAACTTATCGGGAGTGATTTCTCCCCCCGGTATTCGCGGCACCACCGAATAAGTACCGTCGCGCTGAATGTTTGCCAAAAAGTAATCGTTTGTATCTTGCAAAGCGACGTGAGGCTTCTCTAAAATATGGTCATTCCAAGTAGAAGCCAGCATCGAACCAACAGCAGGCTTGCAAATTTCGCAACCCTTACCTTTGCCGTGTCTTTCAATCAACTCCTCAAAGGTTTTAATCTCTTGAGAACGCAATAAATGGTACAATTCTTGACGAGAATATTCAAAATGTTCGCAGAGATTATTTTTGACTGCAAACCCAGCTTTCTTCATCTCCGCCTTGAAGATATCCGTCACCAAAGGCACGCACCCGCCGCAGCCAGTCCCAGCTTGAGTGCATTTCTTGACGCTGGCAACATCGGTTAAATTGCGATCGCGAATCGCTGCACAAATCTGCCCCTTGGTAACATTATTGCAAGAACAAATTTGAGCCGAATCAGGCAAACTGTCTACTCCAAAACCCGCCGGTACTCCCCCTTCTCGCGGTGGCATTAACAAATCTTCGGGATGCGGGGGCAGAGCAATTTCATTTTGCATGAATTGCAGCAACGTGCCGTAAGCCGAAGCATCTCCCACGAGAATTCCGCCTAAAATTAGACTGCCGTCTTGATTTAAAACTAATTTTTTGTAAATGCCTTGGAAGGTGTCAGTGACAACAATTTCTTTAGCATCGGCAGATTTGGGAAAAGGATCTCCAAAACTAGCGACATCCACCCCCAATAATTTCAGTTTAGTGGACATATCCGCACCTGTAAAAGTGCTTGTGGAACGGGCATCTTGCCCGTCATCCGCTACACGGCTCAAAATATCTGCTGCTACGCTTGCCATTGTATACCCAGGCGCAACTAAGCCGTAGATGCGATTTTGATACAGCGCGCATTCTCCGATCGCATAAATGTCAGGATCGGAAGTTTGGCAACTATCATTTATGATTATGCCACCGCGTTCTCCTACTTCTATACCGCAAGTTCTGGCAATTTCGTCGCGGGGGCGAATGCCAGCAGAAAACACTATCATATCTGTTGCCAATTCCGAACCGTCAGCAAACAGCATTTTAGTAACTTTGCCGTCTTCGCTGACTATTTCTGTGGTAGATTTGCTGGTATGAACCGAAACCCCCAACTCTTCTATTTTGCTGCGGAGAATTGCACCGCCCATCTCGTCAACTTGCACGGGCATCAGCCGCGATGCAAACTCAACAACGTGAGTTTTTAGACCCATATTTTGCAGAGCATTAGCACACTCTAGACCTAACAAACCGCCGCCAATTACTACACCTGTTTTGCAATTTTTAGCGTAATCTGACATCGCTTCCAGGTCGTCAATTGTCCGGTAAACAAAAGTTCCTGTAGCATCTTTGCCTTTAATTGATGGCACAAATGGATAGGAACCCGTCGCGAGAACAATTTTGTCGTAGGGAACTTCTAAACCGTTGGCTGAAGAGACTATTTTGTGTTCCCGGTTAATGGCGACTGCTTTGTCGCCGATGTGAATTTGGATGCCGTTTTCTTGATAAAATCCCGGTGCAACTAAAGATAAATCTCCCGCTGTTTTGCCAGAGAAAAATCCGCTGAGGTTTACGCGATCGTAAGCAACGCGCGGTTCTTCACAAAAAGTAATTAAATTCCAGTGTTTGGCAGCATCCGAGCTGACCATTAACTCTAGGAACTTGTGACCTACCATGCCATTGCCGATTACAATGAGGTTTTTTTTGGCTGTCATTAGAATCTCTTTTATCCCGTTTATCAGTCGTTGGGTTTATTAATATAAGACTTTATTGTAAACTTTTGTACTTATATATACAAAAAATGGATGTTTATGCAATTGTCGAATACTCCCGATTGCATTTTTGCATGATGTGTGCGATCGACTTAACTAGGTGCGTCAGTTCATTTTAGATTTTAGATTTTAAATTTTAGATTTTCTTTACAGTTAAGAATGGTGCGTCAGCTAAGTTTTTTTGACAAAACGATTAATATTTTACTCTGACGCACCTTACAAATTTCTAATTTTTAATTATTATTTAAGCTCCCATCCCCGAATACTGCTTCAAACCCTGCCGCCAAAGCCAGCGGTTCCACACAAAAAACACCGCAGCCCAACCCAACATTACCAACAAACCGCGGCCTACATCTACGGGCAATCCTATCAAGATTGAAGCGGGAAAATGAATCAAATAAGGAAAAGGCGTCCACAAAACTACTTCACGCACGGGTGCGGGAAACACTTCTAGCGGCGCGATAAGTCCCGATAAAAACAGGTAAATTAGAAACCAGAATTGCTCGATCGCACTTGCCCTTTCCAGCCAAAAAGCAAACAGCGCAAAGGTATACTGTATCAAGAACCGCAAGCAAAAAGCCAAGACGACAACCAACAAAAATAGCAAAAACCTGCCCAAACTCGGCAGCCAAAAAGACTGCGGGTAAAGTGCAAAAAACAGCAGCACTAATCCGAATACAAAGGGCAACCTTGCAAACCTTTCGGAAATGTGAGATACGAAATGGTGCCATACGGGATCGAGAGGCTGCAACAATCTATTAGATAGCCTGCCTTGCACTACTTCCTTTTCAAACTCCCAAATCACCCAAACTACATTTGTTTGCCTGACAATGAAAGCGGCTAAAAAATAACGGGCAAAGTCGATCGAAGTCAGCCCAAATTGACGATTTTCGGCCGCCTGCATCCACACACCCATCAAGATAAACGGCAAAGCTCCCGACAGCGCCCACAAAAACAATTCTGCCCGGTATTCGAGCATATAAGCGTAGTAGGTAACTAGCAAAGTTTTAGCAATTTTGATTGATTTTGTCATATCACTTTTAGATTTAATTTTTCAGTGTTAGCAACGGGCAATATGCCCGTTCTACAAAACATTGAAGCTTTAGTGGAACAAATATCTTGCCTTTTCAATTTTTCAGTGTTAGCAACGGGCAATATGCCCGTTCCACAAAACATTGAAGCTTTAGTGGAACAGATATCTTGCCTTTTCAATTTTTCGGTGTTAGCAACGGGCAAGATGCCCGTTCCACAAAACATTGAAGCTTTAGTGGAACAGATATCTTGCCTGTTATGGAGAATGAACTCATCCAAAAACATTACACTTTTCCCGTGCGGAAAACGCGACCGATTACCTCTTCAATTGGCGGATCGGTAACAGTCAAATCTATCACTTCTAAGTCCGCCAAAATCTTCGCGACGCTCACCGTCAGCTCTTCCCTTTTCACTAAAAAACGTACCGATTGTCCCTCAATAGATTCTACCTCCCCGTAAGCAAAAGCACTATCTTTTGCCAGCGGCTTAGCTAATTTTACCTGAACTTCCCGATAAGGTGCAAACCTGTCGAGCAATCCGTCTAAACTGCCATCATAAACTAATTGTCCTTCATGGATTAACAAAACGCGCTTGCACAAAGCAGTAATGTCAGCCATGTAATGGCTCGTCAACAGCACCGTTGCTTGATAGCGCTCGTTATATTCTCGAAGAAATTGCCTGACGCTAAACTGTGCGTTTATATCCAAACCTAAAGTCGGTTCATCTAAAAATAATACTTCCGGCTGGTGCAGCAGCGCCGCCATCAATTCAGCTTTCATGCGTTCGCCTAAAGAAAGCTTTCGCACTGCCTGATTTAACTTGCCTTCTAGTGACAGCATCTCTGTCAATTCTCCGACTCGCCGCCGATAATCTGTATCGGGAATGCCGTAGACAGCGGCATTGATTCGCAGAGAGTCAAGCACAGGTAAATCCCAAATTAACTGCTGTTTTTGCCCCATCACTAAGGTAATTCTTTGCAGAAAATCTGCTTCCCGACGGAAAGGAGTACGATCGCACACTCTCACAGTACCAGCAGACGGATAAATCAAACCAGTCAGCATTTTTAGCGTAGTAGTTTTGCCCGCACCGTTAGCACCGAGAAACCCCACTACTTCCCCAGGTTCAATACTGAAAGAAACGCCCTCAACTGCTTTGACATTGCGGTAAGTGCGACTAAAAAAGTGCCGCACTGTTCCTTTAAGCCCCGGTTCTTTAATCGCTACCGGATAAACTTTGCTCAAGTCTTCAACTAAGATAATTGGCATCGGCTCAAATTTTAACTTTTATTTTAATCTAGGGTATTTCCATCAGGCTTGTGCCAAGATGGAGCGATCGAGCTTTCTAGTAGGGTGCGCCAGCGATTGCTCGATCGCTCCATAAACATAGTAACTGTGTTCTGGCGCACCCTAATAAGCTGTAGAATATTGCAAAATATCCATAATCACATCGCACAAAGTTTACAATTATGGTACTCACCCCAGATAATTCAGACATCCCTCGTTTGGTAGGAGACAATTCTCCTGAAAATATTACACTTGCACCAGGACAACTTGCTAGTTTTCCTGGGGGACTTTGGATGGTGGGCGGCAATGATACTGTCAGGGGATCGTCAGATGCAGAACGGATTTTCGGTAACGATGGTAAAGACAGTCTGTTAGGTGGTGTCGGCAGTGATTCTATTTACGGTGGCAAAGATGATGACGATGTTTTGGGAGAAATTGGCGAGGATTTCTTGACAGGAGATAGAAATAGCGATTTCCTTGATGGGGGTGCGGGAAATGATTTGCTGCGCGGAGGACAAGGTGTTGATTTGTTAGTTGGCGATGAGGGTAATGATACTTTAATTGGCGACAGAGAGGTGGATATTTACCAAGGTGGTGCAGGTAGCGATGTATTTGTTTTGAGAATCGATCAAGCGGGAGTCCGAGTAGTTGGCATTGAAGTTCCTGACGCGGTAATTGTGGATTTTGATAAGTCTAGCGATTCGATTGGAATTAGTGTGGCATTTACTAGCAGCAATATCTCCTTGGAAGAGGTAAGTTATAGCTTGAACGATCCGAGACTGCTGCTGATCGATCCTGCAAGTATAGCCGGTGGAACTAGCTTATTAGCCAAGGGCGGAATCTCGCAGCGAAGTCTCGATCCCGATGGCAACGGCCGTGTGGAAGCTACTAATATTAGATTTGGTTTTACTAATGCTTTGTTGGGTACTGTGTTGAACGTGACCCCAGCCGATTTAAACGGTCGTTTTATTAATGCTAGTTCTTTGCTTTAAGTCGTGGCTTATATATCTCTAGTAGGGTGCGCACTGCGCACCTTACGCATTAGGCATTATCTAACTCACCGTCAAAACGGCGCGATAGCGCACTTGATTGTCGCGGACTTTCTGCATTGCTTCATTCGCTTGTGCGATCGCAAAAACTTCGACAATCGGCTCAATCCCAAACTTATCTGCAATTGACAGCATTTCATTAATCATAGCGCGACCGCCGATCGGCGAAGCCATAATTCGGCGCCGCTTTGTCAGCAACGAAAACAAGGGAATGCTCAACGGTGCGTCGGGAACCCCCACAAAAGCAAGAGCACCGTCAGAATCGAGCAAATCAATGTACGGAACCCAATCTAAAGCAGCAGGAACAGTGCTCAATAAAATATCTAATTTGCTGCTGGGGGCTTGAGGAATTTCGCCTTTTCCTACTACAATAGCTTCGTCCGCCCCCATTTTCTGTGCAAATTCTGCCTTATCTTGGGAAGTAGTAAAAACTGTAACACGGTTGCCTAATTTTTTCGCAAATTGCACCGCCATGTGCCCCAATCCGCCGATGCCGAGAATGCCAATTTCTTGCCCCGAACTCATCCCCGCATTCCGCAAACCGGCGTAAACCGTAATTCCGCCGCACAACAGCGGCCCCGCTACGTTGGAATCGAGGCCTTTGGGAATAGGAAAAGCAAAGCGGGAATCTACCATCAAATAATCGGCAAAACCGCCCGGCCCTGTAACAATTAATCCCTGGTTTTCATCGCAGAGATTTTCGTTACCGCGCAAGCAGTCGCGGCACTGCAAACAAGACGACCTTTGCCAGCCGACACCAACACGATCGCCCACTTTTAAATGAGTCACTTGCGGCCCTATTTCTGCCACTTCTCCGATAACTTCGTGACCCGGAACGAGGGGATATTTTGATTGACCCCAATCGTTGTCAATCATGTGCAAGTCAGAGTGACAAATGCCGCAGGCTAAAACTTTGATAATACATTCATGTACTTTGGGAGGTTCGACATCGAATTTGTATTCTTCAAGCAATCCGCCTGTTTTTGTAACTGCCAGTGCTTTGATTTGCATGGTGTATTTCCTGGTTTGTTTGCTATTATAGTGTTCGGGTGGCTTTCCTAGTGTCTTTCTTTAGTTGTATATATTCAGGTGAACATACCCCTAAGACTGATGCGCGTTACTAATAATTGGTCGGGTGCTTATGGCGCAGCTTACCAATTCCAAATTAGGATTATAACTTGCCCTTTTCCATTGCCCACTGCATCAAACCGGGAAATAACCGATAAGCTTCCGACGCTACAAAAGCAGGGCCGACGGTAACTTCTGCACGCTGATTTTTCACAGCATCCCAGATAGCTTTAGCAATATCTTCTGGCTGAGTTGCCCACTCAGATTTCAGCATTTTGCTCATTTGCTGACGGCGCACTTCGACTGCAGGTTCGTCTCGATCGCGAAATTGAGCTCTTTCTAAAAAATCACTGTTAATCAGGCCCGGATGCACGGCGCAAACGTGAATACCTTGAGGCGCTAATTCCAATCTCAAAGTTTCTGTTAAACCGGTTACTGCATATTTGCTGGCACAATAAGCAGTCATTTGAGGCAAAGGCATTTTGCCGCCAATGGAACCAACATTGACTATTGTCCCTGTTTTTCGTTCCAGAAAATGTGGCAACATTTCTTGAATTGTGTTAACGCATCCCCAAAAATTGGTATTCATTAATTGCTGCCAGTCTTCGGAGGTAGTGTGCTCGATCGCCCCCGTGAGACAAATGCCAGCATTGTTAACCAAAACATCGATACTGCCGCAGGCATCTAGGGCTTTTTGGACGATCGCGCGCACTTGATGAATGTCGCCGACATCGCCCGGAATAGCTACAGCGGAAGTGCCTTCTCGCTGCACTTGAGCCGCTGCTGCTGCCAATCTCTCTGGCTGGCGAGCTACCATCACTACATCGTAACCTTTACTTGCAAATAAAATTGCTGTTGCTTTGCCACTTCCTTGAGAAGCGCCTGTAATCAGAACTGTAGGAGCCATAGATTGTTATAAATTGTAATATCAATTCCAGTTGAACCGGAATGACCGTTGACTGTTGACTGTTGACTGTTTGGACATTTTAACAATACCGATCCAACCGGAAACGAGATGATTCGGACTTGTGTGATGTTAAATTTTGTAGGGGCGGGTTCGCCAAAAATAATTACCCATAATCTACAATCTCATAAACCCGCCCTGCCCCTACTGCGATATTGAAACTATAACAGAGGTCAGGTAATTTTAGGCGCGCTCTAGGTTAATATTTCTGGAGGATAGCAATTTTTCATGATTGGCGATCGTTTTTTTTTTACAAACCGCGAAGACGCAAAGGACACGAAGGAAGAGAGAAGAGGAAAGGAGAAGAAGAGAAGAGAAATTATTCATAATTTGTGCGAAAATTGCTTTGTAAATTTTCCTAATGTCCAATGCCCAATGCCTAAAAAATGAATCTCCCGAAACAAGCACCTAATTGGTCGATCGCCCTAGTGTTAATTATTGGGGTTTTAGCCGTCTCAACTTCCTCAATCTTAATTCGGCTGGCTAACTTGAAAGCAGGGGCGGGCGGCTTGGGTTTCAGTCTGGTACTCGCGGCCTCTCGTCTGACTTTATCTGCTTTAATTCTGCTTCCGGCTTGGCGGAAAATTCAGTGGAACGCCTTGCAACCGGGAGCTCGGCGCTATGCTGCTGCTGCGGGTTTGTGTCTCGCCCTGCATTTTGCCCTCTGGATTACCTCACTTTCTTATACTTCGATCGCCGCCTCGACTGCCCTCGTCACCACTAATCCTGTGTGGGTAGCGCTGTTGTCGCGCTTCTGGTTCGGGGAAAAACTCAGCAAAATGTCGATCGCTGGCATTACTATAGCCCTGACTGGGGGAATGGCGATCGCTGTGGGAAGTGCGGGCGCAGCCGATGCTGGCAGCAGCCAACTGCTGGGCGATTTCCTGGCTCTGGCTGGTTCCTGGGCTGTCAGCTTGTATTTGCTGCTGGGCCGGGAAGCTCAGCGGCGGGGACTGGGAATTGGTGGCTATATCGCGATCGCCTATACTGTTGCTGCGATCGTCCTGCTGCCTCTCCCCTTCGCCTTCGGCACTACTTATACTAATTACCCCGACATTGTATATTTTTATATTTTGTTAACGGCCGCTTTGCCTCAGTTAGTCGGCCACACCATTTTGAACTGGGCGGTAGTGCAGATTTCCCCAACTCTGGTAACTCTTGCCATCTTGTTTGAACCGGTTGGGGCGAGTTGGTTGGGTTATTTGCTGTTTGGGGAAGTGCCGGCGCCGGCGGTACTCGCAGGTGCTGCGGTGCTGCTGTTGGGGGTAGCAACCGCTACCGTCGGAGCAAAAAAAATCACTGTCAACAGTTAAGAGTTAACAGTTTTCGACATTGCCACTACACTTGCCGTGAGTCAGAATAAAACAAATTAGGGCTTAAAAACCCCAATAACTCATCAGTGAAATATCGATTCAAAACTATCAAATGTCTGAGTAATGACTAATAATACTCGGCTGCCTTTAGGAGAATAAAATTATGCTGCCAGAACAACTACAGCGGATCATCGGCTACTTTATCGAAGAAGCCACAGAACAGATCCAAATTATCGGGCAAGGCTTGCAAGATATGCAATATACCGTGCCAGATCCCCAAAGAATACACCAGCTCATCCGAGCCTCGCACTCGATTAAAGGGGGAGCAGCTATGCTCGGATTTAGCAGCATTCAGCGCATTGCTCATCGGTTGGAGGATTATTTAAAGCTGCTTAGAGAATGTCCGATCGCTATTGATAGCAGGCTACAATCCCTCTTAACCGAAGTTTTTGATATTTTAGTAGCCCTCGTGTCAAAGGTTTCTAAGGGTTTTGGACTCAACCACGAAGATGCAAACCAAATGCTCTCCCTCGCCGAACCGGTTTTTGACGAACTCGATGCTTACCTGAGATTGCGAATTCCCACTCGCCTGACTGTGAGAGCTACTACGGACGAACATATTCACGTTTTCTCCGGTTACTGCACCTCCCTGAGCGAATTTTCCTCGGCTATGGCTTCGCGCGTCGGTTTGCTCGGTGGCACTATTACCCGCCACGAGCAGGATAGCCAGGGCCTACGCCTTTGTATTGACATTTACCTGCCGCCTTACACTAGGATCGAAAACATCCGCCAAGCTGTCGAACTCTCTGGCGCTATTATCGGGAATGTCCAGACGCAGCGCGACTTTTCGCTGCTGGCGACTGCGGATTATCCGGTTTACCAAAGTGCGATCGAACCTCCCGCAATTTGCATCGGATGCCGCTATTATTACGGCAGAAGCGACGGTGGCTACCTGCTCAACTGCACGATCCATCCCCGCGGCCCGGAAACAGAAGATTGTCGCGATCGCGAACCGGAATAACGGCTGAAAACTCAGCCCTCGGAAGCACGATTGGCCACCCGAAAAACTTTCTTCTGAAACCAATATTTTCCCTGGAACATTTCACATTACCCCCCTGCCAAATTCTTTTTGAGTTCCTAGATAATTAGAGCTTTCTCTTTTAGATAACTACATCCTTCTTCCTTCTGAAACCTGCCCTAACCACTGATACCCCAACTCGAATTAATTGCATCATGCTTGCAGGATGAGCGATCGCCCAGACATTGATTGTCAGACAAGTAATTGCCATAACTAGCAAGATGTATGTCGGAGGCATTACTACCCCGATCGCGAACCAGGTGAAAACGTGAAATATCATTGCTGTAGCCCAAAGGCTGGCCACAGCGACAGACGCCCAAATTTGCATTCGAGGTCGGTTTAGTCCTATCAAAATCGCTGTATGCAAAGTAGTCAGCAAGTTTGCCGGAACTAAGAAGGCACAGATAGCTATGCAGTAGGTATGAGAAAATTCAGTAATTGTATTGAAGTCGATCATCAGTCTAATTGTCGGGCCTGTTGGGTATACTTAAAGAGCTTAGCGTGACTTGACTTTCAGATCTTGTCACCCTTACCTTAACTTAATATTTCCGTAAGTAGGCCGCTCTGGAGACGCATTTCTCTCCCCCTTTTCCAGCAGGCAAAATTTTACCACAAATATTAAAGTTTGGGGAAATTATTAAACATACTTGAAGAATGGCAACAATTGCTATGATAATTAACATCGGGAAGCGATAGTATAGAAGAGCCAAGTCGGTAAAATTTCTAGAAGGCTGAGGCTGGTATAACAGCAACACATACTGCAGGCTGGTTTTCGACTAAATCATTTTTGATTCGCTGAGTATCGGGTGATTGATTCTCCGTGTCCGTCCAGGGATCGAGCCATTATGCGATCGAACAATATGAGATTATTATGGAAAAGCCAATTTAATCTCAAATCTCAAATCAATATAACCCTCTCCAAATTTCACAGCGGAAGACAAAGCAAATGGATCAACAAATCACAATTCCCGCACTCGAAGAAGTTGACTTGACAAACTGCGACAGAGAACCCATTCACCTATCGGGGCACATTCAGCCACACGGGGTGCTACTTGTGGTACGAGAACCTGAACTAGAAATACTGCAAGTCAGCGAAAATACGCAAGACTTGTTAGGAATTGATGCCAAAAGTGCGATCGGTAAAAATTTGAGCGTATTATTCAATCGAGTTCAACTAAAAAAACTCAATCTTTGTTTGCGTAATGAAAACTTAAAAACCGTTAATCCCATTAAACTCTCTGTCACAAACAAAGGTAAATATTTAGAATTCGACTGCATTCTCCACCGAATAGAAGAAGTATTGATTGTCGAGTTGGAATTAGCCACAAACCCAGAAAATATTTCTGTTTTTAGTTTTTATCATTCAGTGAGAGCCACGGTCAGTAAAATTCAAAGCGCCCCAAATCTCAAAGAATTATCTCAAATAACTGTAGAAGAAGTCAGAAAAATATCTGGTTTCGATCGAGTTATGCTATATCAATTTGACTGCGAAGGCAACGGCGCTGTGATCGCTGAAGACAAAGCAGAAAACCTAAGTCCTTTCTTGGGATTAAACTACCCCAGCTCAGATATTCCCAAACAAGCCCGACAACTGTATACGTTAAATTGGCTGAGGTTGATTCCCGATGTTAATTATCAACCCGTCCCCCTTGTTTCAGGAAACAATGCTGTTACCACCCAGTCTCAAAACCTCAGTTTCAGCGTGTTGAGAAGCGTTTCTCCCATTCACATAGAATACCTGCAAAATATGGCCGTTGCAGCTTCGATGTCAATCTCATTAATCAAAGACAAAAAACTCTGGGGATTGATTGCTTGCCACAACTATACACCAAAACACCTCAACTATGAATTGCGCGCAGCTTGCGAATTTATCGGGCAAGTAATGTCCTTAGAACTGCAATCAAAAGAAGGAAACGAAGACTACGACTACAAACTATACTTAAAATCGATTCAAACCAAGATTTTTGAAGACATATCCACGTCCGAAAACTTGTCACAAGTGTTAGTTAAATGTCAGCATAATTTGCTAGAAGCAGTCAACGCCCGGGGAGCCGCAATAGTATTTGGGGACAATTGCTATCGAGTCGGGCAAACACCTCAAGGAGAATCCCTCAAATACTTAACTCAGTGGGTGCAAAAGCATTTAAATAAAGAAATTTTTTATACAGACTCGCTGACCAAATGCTATCCTGAAGCTGAGGAATTTAAAGATACGGCTAGCGGGTGTTTGGCTATAGCAATATCGCCGACTCAGAAAATATACATTTTGTGGTTTCGCCCCGAAGTAATTAAGACCGTAAATTGGGCGGGCAACCCCAACAAACCAGTTGAAACCGATGAAGATGGCAACCCTCGACTGTCTCCTCGGAAATCCTTCGAGCTGTGGAAAGAAAATGTGAGGTACAAATCTTTGCCTTGGAAACAATGCGAAATAGACGCTGCCTTGGAACTGAAAAAAGCAATGATTAATATAGTGCTGCGCCAAGTTGACAAACTCGAAAAATTAAATACAGCACTAGAAGCATCAGTCGCCAGAGAACGCGAAAAAACTGCTAATTTAAAAACAGCAATGGCCGAGCTTAAGCGGGCGCAAACTCAATTGGTGCAAAGCGAAAGAATGTCAAGTTTGGGACAGTTGGTGGCGGCGGTAGCTTATGAAGTCACTAACCCGATTAACTTTATCTATGGAAATCTTAGTTATGCCAACGAATACAGTCACAAAATGCTGAATTTATTGCAGCTTTACGAGCAGCACTATCCTTCGCCTTCGCCAGAAATTCAAGCACAAATAGAAGCAGTAGAATTAGAGTTTATAGTTGAAGACTTACCCAAGTTGCTGGGTTCAATGAAAGTAGGAGCTAACCGCATCCGCGAGATAGTTCAGTCGCTGCGAAATTTCTCTAGAATTGACGAAGCAGAGATTAAACCAGTTGACATTCACGACGGATTAGACAGCGCTTTGCTGATTTTGAGCAACCGACTCAAACCGAAGCCCGATCGCCCCGCAATTCATCTCATCAAAAAATATGGCTCTCTGCCTTTGGTTGAGTGTTATGCAGTTCAAATCAACCAAGTATTTATGAATGTACTGGCAAATGCAATTGATGCTCTCGAAGAGGCCTTTGTCAACAATAATTTATCGCCGCAGGGCGGCGGCGAAGAGCCAGTTAAGTACGGACAAATTCGGATTGTCACTGAACTTTGTCCCGGAGAAAAAGCCGTAGCAGTTCGGATCGAGGACAACGGTTGGGGCATGGAAGAAAAAGTTCGCCAGAAAATTTTTGAGCCGTTTTTTACCACAAAACCGGTGGGCAAAGGTGCGGGGATAGGTTTAGCGATTAGCCACGAAATTGTCGTGGAACAACACGGCGGCAAATTGACTTGCATTTCTGCCCCCGGAGAGGGAACCGAGTTGATTATTGAGATTCCCTTGAGCCAAACTCATCCTAAACCCATTGTGAAGTGAAAAAAAGTCCGCGCTAGGGAAGCTATCCCGAAATTAGGAAATCGACCCAATTCACAAATCGAAAATTCGATTAAAATACAAAAGCAGCTAAGTAGATTTGAGCCAATTCAGAGGAAGCTAGTATGACTGAAAAAAAAACCGCCCAATGGGATGCCGGCCGGTTTCTCAAAACCTTGGCTTATTTCGGCGTCATTCCCTTCATTGGCAGCATTAGCTGGCTGCAACAAATCTTTGGAAGCAGCAGCAAAACTAAAAAAGACCAACCCAAACTGATACTGGTAGCCGGTGCCACTGGTGGCGTCGGGAAGCGAGTTGTCAAGCGGCTGCAACAGCGGGGATATAGAGTGCGAGCCCTCGTCAGAGATACCAAAAGAGCAACAGAAATTCTCGGCCAAAATGTCGAATTAGTCGAAGGAGATATTACTCTGCCAGAGACGCTAACACCGCGAGTAACCGAGGGCGTGGAAGCAGTTATCTGCTGTACCGGTACTAAAGTTCAACCGATAGAAGGAGACACCCCAACCAGGGAAAAATACTATCAAGGCATCAAATTTTATATGCCGGAAGTTGTGGATGTTCCCGAAATTGTAGAATACAAAGGCATCAATAATTTAGTCCAAGCTGTTCGCCGCCAGCTAATTCAAGCAGGCGACAAAACAATTTTTGACTTCACAAAACCCAGCCAAGATTTAAAAGAAACTTGGGGTGCCCTCGACGACATCGTGATGGGTGGCACCAGCGAAAGTTCGATTCGGCTGACAGGCAATACTGCTTTATTCACAGGCAATGTTTCTACTGCCAACTCGGGCGGCTTTGCTTCGGTGCGTACCCGCAACTTTGATACTCCGCTCAATCTCGCAGGATGTAGCGGCCTCCAACTGCGGGTCAAAGGAGACGGAAAGCGCTACAAATTGATTGTTCGCAACGAAGCTAAATGGGATGGAATTGGCTATTGCTATTCGTTTGATACTGTTTACAATATCTGGATTACTGTCACTGTTCCTTTTGATGAGTTAATTCCAGTATTCCGCGCCAAAACTGTCAAAGATGGCTCTAAATTTGATGCCAGCAGTATTTTTTCTTTTCAGTTAATGTTGAGCAAGTTTGAATATGATGGGGCGCTCAACCCGAAATTTACACCGGGTATTTTTCAACTGGAGTTAGAATCTATTAAAGCTGATGGGGGACAGGCTTTGCCGCGATTTGTGATGGTGAGTTCGGCCGGAGTTACCCGCCCTGGTCGCCCGGGAATTAACTTGGAAGAAGAACCGCCTGCAGTCAGGATGAATGATATGTTGGGGGGGATTTTGACTTGGAAGTTGAAAGGAGAGGATTGTGTGCGATCGAGCGGCATACCTTATACTGTTGTCAGACCTTGCGCTTTGACGGAAGAACCGGGAGGCAAAGCTTTAATATTTGAGCAAGGAGACAATATTAGGGGCAAAGTCAGTCGGGAAGATATTGCAGAATTGTGCGTGGAGGCTTTGGAACAACCGCAAGCTTGCAATGTTACTTTTGAGGTGAAAGAGGGGGAAAATGCCCGTTCTCAAGGAGACTGGCAGGCTTTGTTTTCGGAAGTTAAATAAGTATTATTTGTAGGGGCGGGTTTTGCGCGCACAATGATGAGGTTTGGTGCGCATTGCGCATCCTACAAATGCGAGTTATTGAGTAGGGTAAGGTGCGCATTGCGCACCCAGAGGACTCAGCGCCGGTGCGCATTGCGCACCCTACAAATTACCAATTACTAATTACTATGTCTTTTAGTTTTTCCCGACGCTCCTTGACTCCTTATTTGTTTTTGCTGCCTGCTGTATTTATTTTGAGTTTGACTGTGTTGTGGCCTGCGGTGCAAGCTTTTTATTTGAGTTTTACCAACTACGAATATGATTTAACTCAAATGCCGCAGTGGGTGGGTTTGAAGAATTTTAACAGGTTGTGGGGCGATCGCACATTCTGGCAAACTTTGACGAATACGCTGCTGTATCTCACCTGCGTTGTGCCTGTATTGGTTGTTCTACCGTTGGGAATGGCGATTTTGTGCAACCAAAAACTCAGGGGGATGAACTGGTTTCGAGCCGCATACTACACGCCGGCGGTGATTTCAATGGTTGTCGCCGGGATTGCTTGGAAGTGGCTGTTTGCTGAGACTGGACTGCTGAATCAGTTGGGGGAATTGTTGGGTTTACCTCCTGTTTCTTGGCTGGCTAATCCAAAGTTAGCAATCTTTAGCGTCATGGCGGTTACTATCTGGAAAGGATTGGGCTATTACATGGTAATTTATTTGGCAGGGCTGCAAGCTATTCCGGCAGAACTTTATGAGGCGGCTGCTATTGATGGTTCTGATGGTTGGGGAAAGCACTGGGATATTACTGTGCCGCTGATGAAGCCTTATTTAGTTTTGGTAGCCGTGATTTCGGCGATTTCTGCTACTAAGGTTTTTGAAGAAGTTTATATTATGACTCAGGGCGGGCCTCGCAATAGTTCTAAGACTGTTGTTTATTATCTGTACGAACGGGCTTTTAAGGATTTGGAAATTGGCTATGCTTGTACGATCGGGCTGGTTTTGTTTTTGCTAATTTTGGGTTTGTCGATTTTGCAAGTTAGCCTTCAGGGTTTGACTCGCAATGATTAAGATTTATGACTGATTAGAACTGACGCAATCGGGGCTTCATAAACTAGGTTTGACGGGGAGCATCTCACTTTTGCAGCCAAGCTAGAAATTGGAGTTAGGAGTCAGGAGTCAGGAGCCAGGAGAAAAGAGGAAGAAGGAAGGAGCCAGAAGAAGTGTTTTTACAGGCGTTGCTTAATCAGGGTATGAAAAAAATCACTTGAAAATCCAAAAGCTTTGTGGCTACTGGTTTCTGTGACGGGCATATTTAACGTTTCATACCGTAAATCAGCAACGCCTGTTTTTACAAATATGAGATGCTCCCGGTTTGACGTGAATATAGTCCTGAACGCACTGTACGGTCAGAAACCGGGTTTTTTTACGACAATTCTGCATTGTCGCCCACAGATTCGGTAAAAAACCCGGTTTCTTTGGTCTTAATGGGTAAATTCTGGAATATCAAAGTAATGCGATCGCTCACGGCTTTGGGCAGGTCTTATTGGCGAAATCGCAGGTATAAATATAGGGTTTCTGCCAGTTCAGAGGAATTTCTAATAAATCCCTGGTTCCGGTCATTCCCTGTCCCAGAAAGAGCAGCACAGCGATCGAGTTCAAGATCACATGGATAGTGCGCCAGCGATTTGAGCGGTCTTTGTAAATATCTTGAATGATGGCAAGGGAGAAAACCATAATTAGCGCAGCGGTGATGCCAATGTAGTAGTGAGACCAATACCATTCATTGGTTCGCCGATAAACGCCATCTTGAGTGCCAAGAATCACCAAACCCGTACCTGTTAGGGTCGCAAATATGCCGCGCCATAAAGCGGGTGTAGCTCGATATAGCATGACCAAAGAGGCGATCGTTGCAACAAACATCAGCACAATGAAAATGACCTGAAACGAGTTTTTGCTCCAAACATCCTTGCTCAAAATATGCTCAAAAATCGGGTAGGCTAGACCCAACAAAGTCACTCCAACCACAGAAACTGACAGAATTCGACCTGCTTTGACGTGTTCTGAACCGACTACAGGTGGAATTTTGCTCTTGGTGTCGATCGCAATTTGCTTCCGACGCTGCATGGTTTGCCACGCCATATTGAGAACAACACCAAGCATAGGAAAAACAATCGCTACAGCTAAAATAGGATGCAGCAAAGCCATAAAATCTTTAAATTCCATAGATCACCTTTTTGTTGAAGAGGGTTGGCTTCATCAGCCCGGTTTTTGCGATACATAATATCATACCTGGCGATCTAAGCACAGTAAGTTTGTAGTCAGGACTAATAGTGATTATTCAGCCGCATATAGAAGGCTAAAGTCCTGACTACAAACACGCTTTATGAGGGGTAATTCACCGGAAATGTTGATAAATCAGAAGATATATAGCCATCCTCGCATCATTTGTGAATTTCTTACTCCCTCCCCTTGATAAGGGGAGGGTTGGGGTGGGGTCAAAAAATTACGGCTCCTGCAAGGATTGCTATAGCAGTTGTCTATTGCGTGAGGTACAACTTTCTCAATTACGCAATTACCCAATTACAATTACCTTGTTCCCAGGGAAATGAAAACTGCTGGCGGTAATGTCAGTGCCAGTTAGCCACTAATTCCCTGCATCACTTTGAGCTTAGCTGAACAGTTCTTTGTTATTCCCAATAGTAGGCTAATTTTTGTTCGCTAAAGCAATGTGACCAGGGATATCACCCATCCACTGTGCTTTTACTTTCTTGTAGTAGTTGAGATAAAGCTTCCGATTAACGATTTTCTAGGCGTCACAAGGGTTGGCTTGTGCAACCTTATTGAAGTGTATATTCGTGCGTTACGGATTAAGTTAGAAGCCAGTAACTCAAAACGCCTGCTGCATACTGTTCGGGGAGTTGGATATGTGTTGCGAGAGGAAAAGTGATGAGGGGCGGATTTACAAATACCTGGGAGATGAAGTATGGATACTGGTGAACCCGCTCCTACTATACTACCTATTTTTTGGTGAAAAATCTACCTAGAAATCCGGTCGTTCCTGATAATCTTCTGCAGAACTAGGGTCTAATTCCCAGCGACTTTCATCTCGATGTTCAAGCATATTTGTTGTGTTCAAAATAGCGCCATCGGGCATTTCTATGCCCGCAGCGGCTCCGAGTTCGTCAACCATATCCAGGTCGGGAGTAGGCGCAGTTCCGCCCACCGATTGCTCGCCCGTGGCACTTTCTTGTTCCGCAGCCGGATCGCCATCCTCGCCGCCGATTTGGGAACTGGTGGAAGAGTAGTCCGAACTGCTGTCCTGCAGGGTTGTTATGTCGTCTTGGCTCACTCCGGGTTGATCGATGACGCCGGTACCGTAAGATTCGGTAATTTCTTGAGGCAATTCGCCCAAATTATCGCGTTCTGTAGTTGTTTTTGCGTTGCTTTTATTTTGCTTGGTCACGATACTTGCTCCTGTTTGTTTGGGAACTCAATTAAATTAAAAATGTCCGAATTTGGCTTAAACTGAATTGTTTTTAGTAATTGCCGATGGCTATAATTAAGTTGTATTGTAACTACTTTTTAAGCTTTTAGCTTCTATCCCAGGAAATATATTGATTCTGCTCAGCTATTTCATAGGGAATACAAAAAGCGATCGCCATTTTCAAACGGGCGATCGCTTTTTAATTGGGAGGCTAATTCTATTCGGGAAAATCAGGAATTACCCATTTGGGGGGTTCCATGCGTTTCCTTCTCACCGCTTCCTCTGCTATTTCTAGCATTTTATCGAGAGAAGTATTTTCAATAAAGTTAGACGTTGCTTCTGCGTATTCCCGCTTCGGGCACTTGTCGCCCAGAACGCAGCCATTGACGCAAGCTACAGCACAATCGACAGTGTTCTCCACCATAACTTTTTTCCTTTCACGGTTCCAACAACTAATAGGCAGGTACTCTGGGTGAATTTGTCAAGAGACTGCTCTATATCTTTATTTTACTTCACAAATTGTCATCAAAGGTCGATCGCCAGCGCAAAACTGTTATAAAATCAAAGCAACCTACTTAATCTGCCGATCGTGAACAATTTTCTGCGGCGCTTAAAACTTTTACCTTGGCGAGAAATGCTGCAAATTTCCGCCCTCGTCAACTGCATCGTGGTTGGATTAGAGTTATTTTTAGCATGGGGTTTCACGCAATCGCGGCCAATCCGCAAGGTCGTGACGCTTCTGTTCGGCTCCCCGCTGGGGA
This sequence comes from Microcoleus sp. AT9b-C3, assembly GCF_036705485.1. Lineage (NCBI taxonomy): Bacteria > Bacillati > Cyanobacteriota > Cyanophyceae > Oscillatoriales > Microcoleaceae > Microcoleus > Microcoleus sp. AT9b-C3. The sequence continues at coordinate 144,900 of NZ_JAUBUR010000004.1, forward strand.
CATTGATACCTTTCGCTGCTGCAGTGGGAATGGGAGCTTTAGCAGTGTACTTTTTAGAGTATTGGCAACAACAATTTTTGCTCAACCGAATTAGTTTGTGGGTTTTAGTTTTTTGCGTGCTCTTGGGTTTGGTGTTAAAGTCATTCCTACCCATACCTGCTTTATTAGCAAGTTTATCGGAAGCTGCACTAATTGGAGTTACGGTGGGAGTTTTTTGGAAAGGTCGGCCTTATTGGCGATAGTTAGGCAATTTTAGATTTTAGATTTTAGATTTTAGATTGGCTATGACTGATGAAGATTCGGGTTTCTAGCTTGTCTACACTTGCATTTTTTGGGAAAAATAGTATCATTAGTCATCGCTTATTGGTTATTAGTCTATATGTAGGGTGCGCAGTGCGCACCTTACCGCTTCAAGCAAGAAATTCCTTCTTCCTTCTTTCTGACATCCGTTAAATCCGTTACCGAATCCTTTGCCAAACTTGCTTATTCTTATGGCAGCCAAAAATCTGGAATGAATGTTTTAGTCAAACTGCGAGTAAACTGATTAATCTTTCTCCCGATTTGAATGTGCGGTTCGTCAGCTTCCACGGGAATAATTGCTGCTTTGTTCCCAAGTCCAAAACGCGAAATTACCAAATTTGCCGCCTCCAAACCAGTAACATAAGCTTTTTCCTGCGACCAAGAACCGTGGCGGGTTACAACCCAATCGCCGCTCATGAACACATTATCATAACTTGTTACCGCAGGCAACAAATACTGATAACTGCCCGGTGCAAAATGCGTCACCGCCCGCGACAGCCGAATCACGCTGCTATCAATTACTTTTGCCTCCCGAAAAGCAGGAATGCAAGTGGCTAAATCCCGCTGAACTAAGGAAACTATTTCCTCATCTTTTAGCGGAATTAATTGGTTTGCATGATAAAAGTCAGCTTCGACAACTGTTCCCGGTTCGTCTCGAAATTCGTCGTGCAAAGCATTCAAATCAAAAAACGTCCAACCTGTAGTTGAACTAAATCCAAAACAGGCATTAGAAGGCAGGGAAATGTCAATTTTCCTGTCAAACCACAGGCGAACAGCTAACACGTCAACGGCACCCAAATTCATGGCATCCCTAAACTCTTGGCGGCTTTGCAAAGCTGGACTGCTGCTGATAATTTTTTGCATTCCCGTGACGCCAACTGCAAAAATAACTGCGTCTGCATCGAAGGTTTCTTCGCCGCAAACAACGCCTGTGGCTCTGTTGTTGCTGTCAACAATTAAATCAGTAACTCGCCGCTGAGTCAATACTTTTGCGCGGATTTTTTCCAGGCGCTCGATCCAGGGACGAAAAATTTTTTCTCCGACTGTGCCGCGACACCAAACTACATCAAAATCCGGTTGGTGTGCTAATATGAAATAATACAGCATTCCCAAAGCTGCGGCGGCAGAACATTGTTCTCCTGGTGCAAATAAACCTACTAATAACATCGGTTCAAAAGCATCGCGGTATAGCCTTGCAGAAACGCCAAACTGTTTGAATAGTTCGCGGGCTGTGACGCGATCGTACCTGCGCCAAGCTTCGTGGGAATTGTCGAAATCTAGGACGGCGTAGAGTAAGGGTAAGGCTGAAAGCCGATCGACTAAGGGCAACCTTTTAAATCGCGTGTAAAGAAATGTTCCTAACGGTGTGGGAAGCCGCGGTTCGTCCTGAAAAATTGGCGATTCTACTTCCAATCCGGCGGGTGAATACTGACAAGAACGAGTCCAAGGCGTGAAGGGATCGAGTCCTAATTCCTTGACTAAGGAAAAGATATTTTTGTAGGGATACCAGAAGCCATGAATGCCTGCTTCTACGGAACGCCCGCCGGCGGTTTTCCACCCTGCAACTAAGCCACCCGGATAAGGGCCTGCTTCTAGCAGGGTGACATCATAGCCTTGCTGCGCTAGGTGATAGGTAGCACCTAAACCGGCCCATCCTGCACCGACGACGACTATTTTTGGGGTTGACGATTCTGCTGACATTGCGTACCTCTTGATAATTTATTAATGATGACATAATTCATAAAATGCGGATTTGATATAAAATGTGTTGCATTATGTGCTAAATTTCGCTTGAGTGAATAATGAGTGTCAAGAACCGCCAGCAAACTAACCTGTTGCTGCTCTTATTTCCCGCTACCGCATGGCTGATGGTTTTCTTCATTTTGCCCGTGCTAATTGTACTGTTGTACAGTTTCTTAGAACGCGGTACATACGGCGGCGTTACTTGGATATTTACTCTCAGCAACTACCAGCGTTTGTTCAGTGGACTTTTCTTAGGAGTAATTGGGCGATCGCTCTGGCTGGCTTTTTTGACCACGGCCACTTGTTTGTTAGTTGGCTATCCCCTAGCATTTTTCATCGCCACCCGTTCTCCCCGCTGGCGAAATGCTTTGCTTTTGCTGGTAATTATTCCATTTTGGACTAACTTTTTAGTGAGAACATACGCCTGGATCATACTGTTGCGTAGCGAAGGAGTAGTTAACACAGCCTTGCAAAGCCTGCAAATTATTAGCGAACCGTTAAATTTGCTTTTTACGCCTTTCGCTGTGGCGATCGGTCTTATATACGGCTATTTACCTTTCATGGTTCTGCCTTTATATTCTAGCATAGAACGCTTCAATTTTTCACTGGTAGAAGCCGCTCAAGATTTAGGGGCAAATGATATTCGCACTTTTTGGCGCGTATTTTTACCATTAACAACTCGTGGCATTGTGGCGGGTTCGATTCTAGTTTTTGTTCCCGCTGTCGGCGCTTTCATCACACCGGATATATTGGGCGGTTCTAAAACAGTTATGGTGGGAAATGTGATTCAAAATCAATTTATGAAAGCCCGCGACTGGCCTTTTGGCTCGGCGCTTTCTATGCTGTTGACGGTAATCATATTGATTCCTGTGTTAATTTACTTCCGCGTGTCTGACGAAACTTAAACAGGTAGATTGAGATTTACAGTTGGGCGGGGCGGGTTTATGAGATTATTGGTTTTAGGCACACATTGTCTGTAAAACCCGCCCCTACAGGCTACCTTATTTTGGACTCATGACTAAACTAGACTTGCTCGTGCGGGCGATCGGCAAAAAGTGGCTTTGGGTACAAGCTGTACTAGCATTTGCCTTTCTTTACTTGCCAATTCTGATCTTAATTATTTACTCTTTTAACGCCTCCAGATTCAATGCCGTGTGGCGCGGCTTTACCCTCGATTGGTACCGCAGTTTGTTTAGCAATGCAGGCGCGACGATTGCTACGAGTAGCAGCGCCGGAATCTGGACAGCACTCAACAACAGCTTGCTAATTGCAGCTATTTCGACTGTGTTAGCGACAATTTTTGGTACAATGATCGCGCTAGCACTGGAACGCTTTCATTTTCCGGGGCGCAAAGCTGTAGAAGCTTTACTGTTTTTGCCGATTATTATGCCCGATATTACGATCGGCATTTCGCTGCTAGTTTTCTTTACCCTAGTATTTCGGATCGTAGAAAATCTCACGGGAATTCGTCTCAATCTCGGCTTACCTACCGTAATTATCGGTCATGTTGTCTTTAATATTTCCTTTGTGACTATTACTGTCAGGGCGCGTTTGGCGGAACTAGATCCTCAATTAGAACAAGCAGCTTTTGACTTAGGCGCTAACGAATGGCGGACTTTTTGGCGCATCACTCTCCCTCTAATTTGGCCCGCTATTTTCAGCGCAGCACTCCTGGCTTTTACTCTGTCGCTGGACGATTTTGTCGTGACATTTTTTACCACTGGCGTCGGTTCCATGACGCTACCATTATTTGTTTACGGCATGATAAAATTCTCAGTGACGCCAGCGATTAATGCCATTTCAACTTTGATGTTGTTGGCTTCCTTGATGCTGGTTTTATCATCGTTAAAAGTTCAGAAAAGTTAAAAAAATTGCTTTCTGTGTCATAATTATTGTCGTCTGCAACTAACACAACCTATGAAACGCCTGCTGACTTTCCTAATTTTGTTTGTGATGAGTGCAACAATGGCTTTCGGCTGTAGCCCGACAGGTGGCAACCAGCAGCAAGTCCTCAGCATTTACAATTATGCAAGTTATATCGCCCCAGAAGCGATCGCCCAATTCGAGAAAGAGAACAATGTTAAAATTCAATACGACACTTTCGAGAATAGCGACGCACTCTATGCCAAACTCAAACAGGGCAACCCAGGTTATGACTTAATATTTCCCGCCGATTACATGGTGAAAATCATGATCGCAGAAAATATAATTGAGCCGCTGAACTTAAACAATATTCCCAACCAAAAAAACCTAGAATCTAAGTTTATCAATCAAGCTTTTGATCCGGGAAATAAATATTCCCTGCCCTACCAGTGGGGAACAATGGGAATTGGCTACAACGTGAAAACAGTCCAGGGAGAAATTAACAGTTGGGCGGCGATGTTCGACCCAAAATATACCGGAAAAGTCGCGTGGCAAGACGATGCTAGATACACATTAGCAGGAGTTTTAATGTATTTAGGATTTGACCCAAATACAACCAATCCCGAAGAGATTAACAAAGCCCGCGATTTGCTGATTAAAAGTAAAAATATCATTGCAGCTTTTGTCCCCGACACCGGGCAAAATATGCTAGATCAAGGAGAAGTAAATTTGACAATGGAATGGAGTGGTGATATTTTCCAAGTGATGACAGAAAATCCTAATCTCCGTTACGCTATTCCCAAAGAAGGAACAATCATTTTTTCTGACAATATGGCTATTCCCAAAGGTGCGCCCCAGAAAGAGTTAGCGGAGAAATTTATTAACTTTATTTTGCAACCAGAAGTAGGCGCCCAAATTTCCAATTTTACCCACTTCGGATCGCCCAACAAAGCAGCAATTGATAAAGGTTTAATCGATCCGAAAGATTTGAATAATCCTCAAATTTACCCGCAGGCTGAGGTGTTTGGCAAAATGAAATTATTGGAGGATGTCGGGAAAGCCACTGCATTGTACGATCGAGCTTGGACGGAAGTTAAAGCCGGGGCCGGAAAGTAGATATAAAACAGGTTTCTGCCGAGGCTGGTTTACTTAAATTTTTAGCTTGTATTGGAGTTGGACCATTCTCAAGAACAGGCAAGATGCCTGTTCCACAAAGAATAAATTTCTTGTGGAACGGGCATCTTGCCCGTTCCTAAACAAGTAATTGAGAATGGTGCAAGATATAAGTTTAACCGGACTCGAACTCAAATTTTTATTACTCACACATACTAACACAATGCACGCTGTCGAAGTTTTAGACGTTTCCAAAGTATTTAAAAGTAGCCGCAGTCAAGATTTCTTAGCTGTAGACAACATCAAACTGCAAATTTACGATCGAGAATTCTTTTCTTTACTCGGCCCTTCCGGCTGCGGCAAAACTACAACTTTGCGAATGATTGCCGGTTTTGAAATTCCCACAGCCGGCGAAATTTACATTCACGGCCAACCGATGCAAAATCGTCCGCCATTTCACCGCCCAGTAAATACGGTATTTCAAAATTATGCTTTATTTCCGCACATGACACTAGCACAAAATGTCGCTTTTGGGTTGGAAATGGAGAATTTGCCTCAGAAAACAATTCGCGATCGTGTTGCTGAGGCCTTAGCATTAGTACAGTTAACCGATGTAGGAAAACGCTATCCCCGCCAACTGTCAGGGGGACAGCAGCAGCGAGTAGCACTAGCAAGAGCATTAGTCAAACAGCCGTCTGTTTTGCTGTTGGATGAACCCCTGGGAGCGCTGGATTTAAAATTGCGTAAAGAGATGCAGTTAGAATTAAAAAAAATGCAGCGAAAATTAGGAATTACATTTATTTATGTGACTCACGATCAGGAAGAAGCACTAACAATGTCGGACAGAATTGCAGTGATGGATGGAGGACAACTGCAACAAGTCGGCACGCCTGTTGATATTTATGAATATCCTAAAACGCGGTTTGTTGCTGATTTTATTGGCGACAGCAATTTTTTAAGTGGTCGAGTAGTAGAAAAACAAAACGGTAAAATAATAGTGTTGGTTGACCAGCAGTTGCCCGTGTTAGTTGCGACAGCAGAAGATATGCCCGCTGGGAAAGTTGTCACCCTGGTTTTGCGGCCAGAAAAAGCTGCTATTTATCCGGCTAATTATGACGCTGAAAATAGCTGGCCCGCAATAGTAGAAGAGGCTATTTATATTGGCACTGACACGCGCTATACAGTGCGGTTGACTGCTAAAAGTTCGATCGCCCTTCGCCGACAAAACTTGCACAGAGATGACTTGCAGCGATACCAAGTCGGCGACAGCGTTCGAGTTGCCGTGCCGCCGGAAAGTATTTGCATTTTTTGACACTCAAGCGGGCTGAAGCCACTGAGATTCTTTGGAAGATTGAGGGGCAGACTGAAGATGCGATTCCTTCCCGGTAGGAGATAATCTACTTCTTCCTTCTGTTTCCCCCTTCTTCCTTCGCCTTCTTCACGTCTTCGCGGTTCAATAATATAGACAGTATTGGCACTAAACCCGCGTTTGACTTTGCAAAATTTCCTCCAACAACCGGTCTTGACTTTTCGCCGGTTCTTTGCAAGTCAGACACTCGCAAACTAACCCGATAACACCTTCAGGCAAATCAGCCTCAATCTGACAGACAGCAGTCGGATAATACTGCGAAATCAAGCCAGAAATTCGATCGGGAGTCGTGCGAATCAGGGTAGAATGCTGATACCAGTCGATCGCCGAAAGTAGACTCGGACAAGCTTGCGGAGCATCTTGTACAATACTGCTGAAAGCTTGCAAACCTTGCTCCGCGCGATCGAGATATTCCAAATTCTGCCCCAGCAGTGCCAGACGAACCAAAGAGGCGATCGCAATTCCATTCGCCGCCGGAGTTGCATTGTCTATATAGCTGCGTTCCCGCACCAACAAATCTCCGCTAGCATCCTTAGCAGTATTGTAATATCCTCCCAATTCCACGCTCCACAAAAACTCATCAAACTCTTCTTGCACCTGCACAGCTTTCTCCAACCAAAACTGAGCATTCGGCAACTTTTTTCCCTCTTCGCCGTTGCCTAAAGTCAAACTCGCTTGGTGCAAATCCAACAAAGCTTTCACAAACAAAGCATAATCTTCCGACTGCGCGGTTACAGCAGATTGTCCGTCATAATTCAACCGCTGAAACCGCCCATCCGTCCACTGATTATCTAAAATAAAATTAGCAGTAGTCACAGCTAATTCCAGATATTCCCAATTTCCAAAAACCGCTGCAGCGCGGGCTAAACCAGAAATCATTAAGCTATTCCAAGCAGCAATCATTTTCGTGTCAGTAACTGCGGGAATTCTACCCGGCCAACTGTCGTTTTTAGCTTCCTGATTGTTGCGGGCTGGTGGAAAGGTTTTTACAGTATCGGGATTGCCACCGTAGCGAACAGCAAAGAGTTTAGCCAAAGCCGTTTCTACCGTGTTGCTCAGTTTTCCTGGATGGCGGCGCTGCAATACATTTTGACCTTCAAAATTGCCGCTGCGACTAACAGTAAACTGTGCTTTAATTTCCGTTAATTCCTCAGCATTTAAAAGTTGTTCCAGTTCGGCATAACTCCAGACATAAAATGCTCCTTCTTCCGGCTCAAGTTCTTCAGAAGTGTTAAAGCTGTCAGCATCCTGTGCGGCATAAAAATAGCCTGTTGGCGCAATCATTTCTCGCTTCAACCATTCTACTGTCCCCGCGATCGCAGTTTCAAAAGCTGGTTCTTGTATTCCCGCACTCCACAAATTTGCTAAATACTCAACAATTTGACCGTTGTCGTAAAGCATTTTTTCAAAGTGTGGCACAGTCCAAGTCGCATCAACCGTGTAGCGGTGAAATCCGCCTGCTACGTGGTCATAAATGCCGCCCAACGCTAAGTCTAATCCGCGCTGAGTGCAGACTTGTTTGCTGTCGTATTTTGATTCCAAATTAAATCGGGTTCCCCGCAGTGCTAACTCAGCATAAGGTATCATCGGAAAACTGGGGCCGGGGTTGCTGCCCGCAATAATTCCGGTGTTGAGTTCTAAGCCTTTTTGGAAGAGTTCGCGATTTAATTCGGCGGTTACTCCTGACAGCGCTGCCGTCTGTTGGAGGTTGCCTAAAATCTCTGCTTTGAAAGATTCTACTTTGCCTTTTTCTGTGTCGTAAAAGCGGCGAATTGCTTGCAAAACTTCTAAAAATCCCGGCCGTCCGTAGCGCGGTTCTACAGGGAAATAAGTGCCTCCGTAGAAGGGAACTCGCTCGTCTGGAGTGAGAAAAACGTTGAGCGGCCAACCGCCTTGACCGGTCATCATTTGCAAGGTTTGCATATAAATGCTGTCGATATCCGGGCGTTCTTCACGATCGACTTTTATCGGTATAAAATGCGAATTCATGTATTCGGCGATCGCGCCATCGGAAAATGCTTCTCCTTCCATCACCGTACACCAGTGGCAGCTAGAGTAGCCAATTGACAGGAAAATCGGTTTATTTTCGCTTCGGGCCGTTTCCAAAGCTTCGTCGCACCAAGGCCACCAGTCGATCGGATTTTCGGCGTGTTTCCGCAGGTAAAGGCTTTGGGATTGAGCAAGACGGTTGACCATAATCAAATATACTTTTACTCGTGCTGGGTAAGCTTGTCAGTCCTCTAGCAGTTTAGCGCGAGATGTTTTAGTTGAGCTGTTGCTGATAATTATGTTTTAATATTATGACTGATTATCTCGATCTAATATGAGCTTATCATCTCGGAGAACCTTCAATCAACAGCTCGGACAATTTTTGCTGAGTGCTGCTGTTCCTCCTGCTGTTATCCAACTGAGCCAAACTGCATCCTCGGAACAAGCTTTAGTAGAAACTAATCTTAACAATTTTCTGGCTAAAGCAGACCCAGAAATAGAATTATTAGTCCCAACATTTTTAGGTAATGACAAGCGCCGCTTTTACGGCAGAGGTGTTCCGAAAAGCTTGAATTTAATCGACAAATTTCAACTAGGCGGCGGCCGGACTTTTCTGGGAAGGCGGTCTGTAGTTTGGAGCGGTGCCGGTTGGACAGGACAGCCGACAATTACCAGAGACGGGGGAAAAACTTATTTAATTATAGGTGCTTATGACCACAATTTGCGAAAAATAGATATTGCTACCAATAAAGAAGTTTGGCGCTATAAATTTGATGATGTGATCAAAGGATCATCAACGATTTATATCGATGCAAAAGCCAGCGCCGAAAACAGAATTGTGATTTTGCAAGGCAGCCGCAGTGGTGGTGGTGGCAAAACTGTCGTGCCTAGTTTTAGGGCAATATCTTTTAGAACTGGCAAGGAACTTTGGAAATTGGACATCAGGAAAACACCCAGCTACAGCCGGGATAATGACAGCAGCGCTTTGGACATCGGCGGTGGAGTTTTGTTCAATGCGGGGGAAAATGCGATCGGCTATTTTCTCGATAGTTCCACAAGCAATGCAAAAATCAAACAAGGCATCAAGCAGCCAACTATCTTGTCGGAAGTACAGCTTTATGCAGCAGCAGATATCAGGAAGCACGGTGGCAACTTGGTAGCGGAATCATCCCCATCGAGGCTCAAAGATAGAATATTTATAGCTGCTGGTTCCGGTCATATTTACGGTATTAGCATTGCCACTAAAAAGATAGTTTGGGATTTCTATACTGGTTCAGATTTGGATGGAAGTGCTGTAATTTCTAAATCAGGGAAACTGTTTTGTGCCATTGAAAAACAATACATTCAGGGCAACGGCGGAGTGCTGAAGCTGAATCCGAATAAAGAACCGAATGCCAGTGTTGAATGGTTTTTGCCTACCGGAAATCGCCGACTTTCTAGCTGGGAAGGCGGGATAATTGGCTCCGTGGCGTTGAATGACGAGTACAATTCAGGGGAGTTTCCGGCGCTGTTTGCCACAAATGCACTCGACGGCAATTTGTATATCGGTTCCCAAGATATGATTACAGGTAAAAAAACTTTTGTGCCTTGGCGTAACCAGTCTTACGATACTCCGGTAATAGTATTTAAAAAAGCGATTGGTTCTTCAATTTCGACTCCGATTTTTACCGATGGCAATAAACTGATCAGTGCGGGGTACAACGGTGTTTATTTGTTCAATTTGAATTGGGAACGAGCGAAGTCGGGCGATCAGAATGCTTTGAGAAATGCTAAAGGGGAGTTTTACCGCTTGAAAGTAATAGAATCGGGGAGATTTAAGCCGGGTTTGTCATTTGAGGCGACGCCTGTAGTTTGGGACGGAATTGTGAGGATTTGCGCCAGGGATGGCTGGATGTATACTTTGGGTTAGTTATTGGTATTTTGTACCTCTATCGGGAACAGGCAAGATGCCTGTTCCACGATAAGTAGACTCTGTTGTGGAACAGGCATCTTGCCTATTCTTAAAAGGGTGTTGAAATCCGCAACCTATTCCTACCTGCGGTTTAACTGCGGTTATATGTATGAGAGAAATAATTTCGGAAATTATCGGAAACTCGTTATGGCAACTCATGAAACTCAAATCAGTCAAGTTTACGGTTCAGAGGATGCTCAAGGTATTTTACAGCTTGCGATCGCCCGATCGCAAAATGCTTCACCTTCCATCACCCTACACCAGTGGCAGCTAGAGTAGCGAATTGACAGAAAAATCGGTTTATTTTCCCGGACGGCCCTTTCTCTGGCTTGGTCGCACCAGACCCACCAGTCGATCGAATTTTCGGCCTGTTTTCGCTTTTGCTGGGTAAGCTTGTCATATTATGTCCGGTCGATTACCCCTAATAAGGTAGGGGCTCCCCTCACCAACAATACCTGCCAATAATTGACAATCTCAAAAACCCGCCCCTTGTATCTTAAAAGAGTGAGGACGGTCGATCGCCATATCAATCAGGTGATCGCTAATAATTTAGATGTCAAACGAGTCGATCGTCTCGGAGAATCTTCAATCAACGGCTGGGAAAATTTTTGCTGACTGCGGCGGTTCCTCCTGCTGTCCTCAAACAGTGCCAAACTGAATTTGGGAATTGACGGAGTGATAAAGCCGCTGAAACCTTGATATTTAGAGGGTTTAGGCTCTTCAACGTCCCTCAAGAGAGTAGAAATTATCACAAGTTTATTGACAATTTTGATGGTAGCGATCGCCAACGATCCTCATTCGATCGTGTAGGAAGTCTCAAAAGTAGCGATCGCACGCACACATTTTTTTGAAGACAAGCAGCTCAAACCCTTACTGCGTCAAGTCTTTCAACTTGCTTGTCACCGTCAAATCTAGGAATTGACTTTTTTCCACAAAATAATATTAAGAAATTTTTAGCGCAAGCAGACCCAGAAATATAATTGTTAGTCCCGACATTTTGGCGTTGCCTAATTGCCGGATGATTTTGATTTTTTTGTGGGATGGGATCTCCTAGCCCGAAGGCGTGTATTTTCACTGCAGGCGGGACACCCCACAAGAATCATCCTCAAATTGTGCAACGCCGACATTTTTAGGTAACTACCAGCGCCGCTTCTACCGCAGAGGCGTTCCGAAAACTATGTCCCAGAAAGTCGAGTCGTCCCTTTAGTCGGCCAAAGTTCCGGCGTCACAGATAATAACGACCACCGAAACCATTGGTCTCTAAACTGAGATGTTGCACCACGATCGATAAGCCTGTTTTCGGCGGGATCTCCTGCCCACCCCCTACTCCCCACAAGAAAACTCATTCTTTGTGGAACGGGCCCCAGAGCTGGTTCTTGGTAATCGTGCAACATATGAGTCTAAATGGCGCTTGTTGCTGAATTGGAAAGCGAGAATCGACGCACCAAATACGATCCAAGATTTTGTCCTGAGTTATAGCCCACATTCCGCAGTTTCAACTGTCACCATCGGTTTTTACCTATTTTTACCCAGCAATCAAGCTATCACTTAAACTTTTCTACCGTACATTAACGGATCAAAAACTTTTTAAAGGCATAATTTAGAGCTTAAAAATAGTTTTATCAGTAATTATGCTGTGTAAAAACTCAGGTTAGGAAGGTGGGTTATAGCTTTTTGAAATAGAAAAAACTCAGGATTAAAATCCGGATGGCAGCACCCCTATTCTTGGATGCACGCCATAGGAAATAGCTAGCTAGAACCCATCCAGTTAGGCATTTTGGCTAAATCCAACAAGCGTATTCTGAATCTTCATCGAATCTTTATCAAAACTACTTGCGTTAACTTGTGGTTCGGTTTACATTGAATATGTGAAGGAAAAAAACCTGCTTCCAGCAAACTTAAAAATAAAGGTGTCAACCATGAAATTCCAATTAAACTTAGTCAAATCTATTTTAGCTGTTGCCGGTGTCGCCGCTGTTAGTGCAGTCTCCGCAGCACCTGCCTCTGCCTTCAGCTTTGGTAATATCGCTGGTGGCGATACGGTTGGAGATAACTATCTAAACAGCTTTAGCTTTAATGTAACTCAAACAAGCGCATCATCAGTTCTTTTTAACATCTTAAACTCGGGAAATTCCGCAGCCCCTAATATGTTCATCGGTGGAGTTTTCTTTGATGATGGTGGATTGCTATCTAATGGCGCGGCTGTTAACAATAGTACCGCAGCTTTTGGCAGTGATCAAGGTTCTGGTAACCTACCTCAAGGCAACATTGTGGGTTTCACAACAGATCATTCCTTCTTCAGCAACAATGGTGGTGGTAATAAATGGGGTGTTCAAGGTGGCGAGTCCATAGGCTTTAGCTTTGCTGGTAACTATAATAATGTAGTTTCAGCTTTGAATAGCGGTAGCTTAAAATTAGGTTTGCACGTCCAATCCTTACCAGGTAGGGGTGCCACTAGCGATTCTTACATCAGCAGCACTAGCAACACTGAAGCTACTCCTGAACCTTTAACAATGCTTGCTGCTGGAGCCGCTGTTGGGTTTGGTACTATGTTCAAAAAGCAACGCGCTCAAGCTCAAAAAGCTCAATAGGCTATCATTTGAACTCGTTTCCAATTCTGGCTTGATGCCAAACTAATTATTTTATGTTCGAGCTAAAAACCTGGTTTCTTGGTGAAACCAGGTTTCTTAGTATCTGATAGCGCGCCACCCTGAAAACCCCAGACTTGGAAGCCGAGATGAAACGCAGTTGTAGCGTTACCGCTGTTATTAAGATTTATAATTGAGTCCTGGGAATCTAGTGTATCAACTAGGCATTGAAACATCTTAGAGGGCGAGCAATCCCTACAACGGACTAATCCGAATTGATGCGGAACTGTTAAAGGGCGAATAATCGCTGGATGGGTGGCGTAATTACAGCACCCCAGGGTAGTGGTATTGAACGTCAAGTCGCCCCTAGACAGCGCATTTAAGAACTACCGTAAGGCTGTTTCTTAATAATTTCCGCTTTAAAGACACGCTCGATTCTTTAAAAGGAGATAATCACCCTCGATCATTGCTCGAACTCTAACTCGCTCAGCCGTATTTACTTGAACCTCAGTGTCACACCGTGCGCGGTGCCAATGCCGTCTACTCTCAAGAAATCCAAGCCTCATTAAGGCTACTTATTTTTAATTATTGTTGATTCACTCCCTTTTTAGTCTTTGCTTACAGCGGCTGAGTAAGAAAGTGCTAAGCACCCAACCAATCATTTCGAGTAGCCGTCTTTCCACTAGGTGTCCTAATGCTGAGCTATGCGTTGCATCTGAGTCTCACCATCCATCAAATTCCCGAGTGTCTATTAACATCATCTCAAAGATTTACGACCATTAAAATCCTCCGAACCCTTGCCGTAGGAGGGTTTCAAGCTAATGAGTTGTTTACATCCCCTACTATTTTTATGATATGATCTAACAATAGTCTGGACTGTTTTTAGTTCCGAGTCTGAAACCCTGGATTTTTCGTTGGTACTTCGACTGCCGCATCGACTGGCAACCTTTATTCTACGGTTGACAATCACAAACTGTCCGAAGTATGGCTCTCCTAAATCAACTAATAACTAATATCTAAAATGTTCAAGACAAAAATTTTTTGGCTCATCATTCTAGCCACAGCTTTAGTCACTCTGAATATGACACTCTTGTGGAAACTGGACGATATTGCTCATTTTTGGATGAGTATAGTTTTTTGGTGCGCTGTGGGTTCCCTGCTTTGGGATAACCAGGATATTCTCAAACAGAGTGACATAAAAAGTGACCTGTTATCGAGAGTAGCAGGGACGCTATTAATAGCTTTTATTTTATTTAAAAGTGCTGTGGTTTCCAGTAAATTCGATCCTTTTTTAAGACTGGCACCTTTTTTGTCAGGTTTAGGTTTGAGCCTAATTGCGGTAGGTTTTCAGAACTTAAAACTATATTGGCGTGAATTGGTAATACTATTTTTTCATGGCATCCCCAGTGTCCTTACGTTACCTTTAGTGGATTTTGTTACCTCGCTTACTGCTAAATTTGCTCATTATTCTTTGTGGTATGTCGGTTTTGATGTAACACGTGACGGTAATTATGTGGCTTTACCGACAGGAAGGGTGTTGGTAAATGGGGGTTGTTCGGGTATGGAGGCAATGAATTACTTATTAGGTTTAGCTGTAATTTGTTTGGTGATGTTTCCTACTAAACAAAATAAGGCTTTGGTAATAGGTGTCGCTGTCCTTTTTGGTTTTATTATTAATGTTTTTCGCGTGGCAGGAATGGCATTGTTAGTTGCATCTAATCGCCTAGATTTGTTTAAATATTGGCACGAGGGTGAAGGGTCTTTAGTGGTGGGAATGATTGCGGTGATTTTGTTTGGAATATTTTATCAATTTATGTTGAAACGAGATAGCAAACTTACTCAAACTTCGGGAAATTAATTAGTTACAATTTGAGGTAATATAGCCTTTATCAAAAAGGGGAGGTACGAATTTTGACCTGGAAAGCTTGACAATACAGGGTTTCTGTATACCTCATGTTACTGATAAAGGCTATATATCGATGCTTCGATTTCCCCGACGATAGTGAGGAGTATCGCCCACTAAAAGGTCCGGGTGTTGAAATCCGCCAATTTCACTACCTGCTGTTTAAGTGCGGCTATATCTATCATAGAAAGGATGTCAGAAATTATAGGAAACTTGTTATGACGACAAATGAAAGTCAAATAAATCACATTTACGGTTCAGAGGATGCTCAGGGTATTTTACAGCTTGCGATCGCACGCCGACAAGATGAAGGGGAGTTATCCAGAGTGCAGCTTTTCGAGATTGCAGCGGAATTGGGCATTTCCGAACAGGATATTGTAGCGGCGGAACAACAATGGTTAGCAAATAGAGGAGAAGTTCAAGAGAAACTGGCTTTTAATCGTTACCGTCGCGGCAAATTGCAGAAAAATGTGACCAAGTACGCAATTATCAATACTTTTCTAGTTTTGTTTAATCTAGCAGGATCACACGAGCTTTCTTGGTCGCTGTTCATTTTACTAACGTGGGGACTGGGATTGTCGCTAAATGCTTGGAATGTTTATCAAACTGAAGGGGAAGAGTACGAAAAAGCGTTTGGGCGGTGGCGGTTGAAGAAACAAGTCGAAGAGTCTATTGGTACTGCGACGAATAAGTTTATGAAGTGGTTGCAGTCGTGATGTGCTATGGTAAAAAACGCGATCGCCCTTTATTTTACGTCATACTCAAAAACGATCGCCCTTTTCCTTCCCAAGGCGCGATCGCCCTTTAAATCCCCGACTTTTTTTATAAATCGGGGCTCTGGGCGTTATAGTTACGGCTAATCGAGCTTAGCAGCATCTTCAACCACAGGATGAATTAAAGTAGATCGAAAACCTTGCCGAATTTCCGAACTCAAATATCGGCGCTGCAAAATCTGCCATTTTTGCCAAGCTGCGTAGCGATTATCGGCCAACAAACCAGCCAACTTGGGCAACTCTTTTTTCAGATCGCGATCGACAAAATCTGTCAGAAACTCGCCTAAAACTTCACTGTCTTGAATATCGCCCAAACATTCCTGAATAGCTTTCACATCTTCGACATAAACTTCGTAACTCTCGCTGTAAAAATCCCCAAACAGATTCATCAAATAGCGAACTCGCTTAGCTTGCTTCCGCAAATCGTGTAGAATAGTTCCCTCGGCTGCTAACTTCTCTTCGACAGCCTCAGCATTCAAATCATCAACAACTTTAACTTTGCCATCTTCATATTCCGTGCCCAACAGCCAAGCCTGATGCAGGAAAAACTCACTGACTTGAGGTAACAGTAAATCTGGCAAAACCTCAGCAATTGGCAAATATTCGATCGCCTGAAACTGCGGTTCTTCCAACCAATTCTCGATCGACTGCTTCAGCGATTCGTAGCTTTTGTGCTCTAACATCGCCCTCACCCCTTTCAAAGCCCGCTGGCGCTGTTTGAGCAAATTCAACAAAGCCTTATCCAAAACTTCCTGTTCGTCAGCCGGCAAATTCTGGTAATAGCGGTCTTGGAGACTTTCGAGCATCACATCCAAATCCCTAAGAGTTCCCAGAATCCGCCCCACCTTACCAATTTTACGTTCAGAAGCCTCTTTTGGCCAATCTAAAACCGGAGCAAAACCAGTCACAGCCGATCGCAAACGTCTCAATCCCACGCGCATTTGATGAAGTTCTTCCGCGTCTTTGTCTTTGATAACTTCAGCCTCGTGTGCTACACTTTTGCGGAAATATTTCTCAATCGCCCCAGATGCAGCGTCTCCGAGAGTTTTAACTTTAGTTTTAACTTTTGCTGATGTTTTTACGTTCATGGCAGGTGTAGATTCCACTTTGCAGATCGACTTTAATCTCGATTTCAAAGCTTTGCTAATAAGGGGTTATATCCTAGCACACATTTTTAATTTAGGAAGCGCCGCCACAATAAATCTTAATATAAAGTGCTTGACAATTTCTACAAAATCAGCATCTAGCAATCTTCAAATCTTCAAATCTTCAAATCTTCAAATCTTCAAATCTTCAAATCTTCAATCCAAAATCTAAAATCTAAAATCTAAAATAAAATGTCCCTCCCTCACCCTTGAGCTAATAAAAATCGGATTTCTGGCGCGCTTTCCCAAATAGGTTAAGATCGCTGCAAACCGATATTTATTCGCCAAAGGGTGAGAGAGGGTGCGATCGGGAGGACAAGTTTTAAATTAAATCAAACCCGCCCAGGCTGCCCGACTTCAAAGAAACAGTTTAGCCTTTCCAGTCTTTCTCAGATTGCTCGAGCACGTAGGTTGCTACATCCTCGATTTGTTCGGGCTTCAAGCGGCCGGCGAAAGCAGGCATAGCATTTTTGCCCTTAGTTACCTGAGTGGTAATAGCTTCGAGAGAATTCATGCCGTACTTCTCAAGAGCACCTTTTTTCAAGGTTTTCATGGCCATAACCACGTTGCCGCCACCGATGTGACAAGCAGCACAGTTCGCGCTAAAGACTTTAGCTCCTTTAACAGCATCACCTGCCAAAGCAGGGCGACCAAAGCCGACGGTAAAAATTGCGATCGCTAACAGGGCGATCGATAAGAGTCTTTTCAACGCAGTTCTCCTCTAATGGACACGCAAAGGGTGATTCTTTAGATATTTTACCTGTTAAAACAGGCGCGATCGCGCAGTCGTATCGCCTTCTTCCGAGTAATTTACCACTTTTTGGCAGTGGCAGTTCAACTCTCAAAATTCTCCACGCCCCAGCCCGGAGCTTTCTGAGCAGCCCGGATCACAAAAGCCGCTAAATTTTCAATCTCAGCCTGTGGCATCCAGCTTTCCGGCACTTGGCGGCACCAAAAAGTCTCCTCAGTACCGTCATAAGTCATCGGTTCTCTCAGATACGCCACCAGACTATTGATGTTGTTGCGGGGAGGCGTTGCCCCTTTGAGGTCAGCCAAAGACAGAGATATCGTCGGATCGGGCAAATTAGCTCCTCCGACGTGACAATTGAGGCAATTTTGCTCGAACAATACCTTACCCGCAGACAAATCCTGAGCCGAAAACAAGCGAGTATGTCCCTCAGAGTCCAACTCCAGAGCCACAGGTTCGCTGGCTTGTAAATACCTATTCACGTAAGAATCGGCAGCAGCCAAAACAGGTTGAGGAGCCAACAGCACGATCGGCAAAATAATTAACATCCCCAACAGAAAGCAGACAAAAGCACCACGACGCAGCATGAGGGACTACAACCTTTTGCGATAATCAATGAGCCGGAGTTGACACTCCCCTGCTATCAAGGCGAGGGGATTCTTTGTTCACGGACTCAACTTGCTTGCGACTGGATTTCTCCAGCCAAAGTAGAGGTCGAATCTCCCAAAGCGTTCGGGTCTTTGACCCAAGTTCCGGTATGCCCTACCGTACTCAAGGCTAATTTCAGAATGTTAATCGCGGCGTTCCCATCCCTCTCCATAACAAATCCGCATTCACAAGCGTGAGTTCTTACGGATAGGGATTTTTTGACGATTGCAGCGCAGTTAGAACATTTCTGCGAAGTATAAGCAGGATTGACAGCAACCGTTACCCTACCAAACTTTACTCCAAAATATTCCAACCACTTCCTGAATTGATACCAACCAGCATCGTTAATCGATTTAGCCAGACAGTGATTCTTTGCAAGATTCTTAACCCTCAAATCTTCGTAGGCGACCAAATCGTTAGATTGGGTTACGCAACGCGCCAGTCTCTTAGCGTGTTCTTCCCGCTGCCTACTTATTTTGAGGTGTACTCGCCCTAGTCGATTAATTGCTTTCTTTCGGTGGGCAGAGCCTTTCTTTTTGCGAGAAACACGGCGTTGTCTAAACTTCAGCCGCTTCTCACTCGTTCGGTAAAACTTGGGATTTGGTTCAGTGTGGCCATCGGAGTCTGTATAAAACTCTTTTAGCCCCACGTCCAATCCAACTGTTTTACCTGCTGGCGTTGTATCTACATTGTGATCAGCACTGATTGCAAACTGAACGTAGTAGCCGTCAGCGCGACATATTAAGCGAACTCGCTTGATCTGATCGATTTGGTAGAAGTTAAGATCCCACGTCCCTTTTAGTTTGAGCTTGCCAATTCCCTTTTTGTCAGTGAATGTGATTTGCTTCCGAGTTTCTGAAAGTTTCCAACCGCTGACTTTGTACTCGACGGATCGACAGTTCTTTTTGAACTGAGGATATCCCTTCTTTCCGGGAACAGCTTTCTTGCAATTGTCGTAAAACCGAGCAATTGCAGAATAAGCTCTTTCCACAGAGGCTTGGCAAGCACTAGAATTCAAATCTTTGACAAAGGCAAACTCTTCTCTGAGCGCAGTGCTGTGTCGATACAAGTCTTTTTGCCCTACTCCTCGGTTGTCGATCCAAAATCGGATGCACTTGTTCCGAACGAATTGAGCAGTTCTGATTGCCTCGTCTATTGCTGCGTACTGATTTGGTTTGCCTTTAGCCTTGAATTCTAAAACGAACATCTTACGTAAGAACTCGCTACGTTAAAAGTCTAACCCAAAGCCGTCCTATAAGGACGGGGCTTTAAACCCAAGTTTTTGGTAAATTTTAGATTTCAGATTTTAGAGCGAAAAACGACCAGCCAGCAATTCTTGCCGAACTTCAGCCTTCTCCCAATCCAAAATCCAAAATCTAAAATTTAAAATCTAAAATCGATTAGCGAGCGCCTTTGCCACCAGCCCATTGCTTGGAGACAATTTTCGGCTGCAACAGAATGTGACCAGCAATCGCGTACAAATCATCATCCGAGAGATTTCTCATCTCAGCGAAAATATCGGCACTCTTCATGCTCGGATGCAGTTCCGAAATTTCCTCAAACCCGTCATAAGTGGTGGGATTTTTCATAAAGTCCACCAGCGACTCAATATTATTCCGGGGCGGGTTGGCCAAAGCCAGAGTTTCCGGGCTCAAATTCACGTTCGGGTCAGTTTTTGTCATGCCCGCAGCGTGACATTGAGCGCAAGCCGAATTGAACAGGCGTTTGCCTTGTTCAACTTGTTTGAGGCTCAGCACTACCGGAGTACCCTTGTCATTCAAGGGCAGAGTGCGAAGTTCAGGACTCAGTTCGATAGCCATCGCACTGCTGACAAATAACTGAAATGTCAAGAATACAGCGGTCAGAGCAATGAAATATCTTTTAAGCATGGTTCTCCTTAAAAAAATCCGGCAAATTATTGAACGCTAAGAGATCATACCTGGCAAACAGATGTGTGTTCAAAATTCCCTGATTCTGCAACAACTGGCGAAAGTTTGTGCAGCCCTACCTTTAAAGGTAGAGGAATTTTGCGATCTAATCTGCAATAAGTTTTGAGTCGCGCCTTTTTTCGAGAGTGGACATAATTGCCTTAACATCCTCCAAAGCCAAACGGGTTTGAGGGTGCTTGTAGGCAATTTCCAACTCATCGCACAAGCGGATCACGTCTTCAACAGGGACGTTGAAGTCCTCTGCTATTTCTGCGATGGACAGGTCTGCAAAACCCATAATTTTTAGGTCGCTGACAGGTCAAAATTGAGTTGACGGCTATTAACTGAAAGCCGGACAATTTTAGAAAGCGCTGTTAGCTTGTTTTGTTAGTTTGTTCTGAGATTTTGTTTGATCTATCGCAAGCTAACTAACCGCTAACTGGGACTAGGCATTTTTGCTCAGCCAAACTTCAGGGCCAATCAACTTCCGATCAATATCATCCCACTGCTGGGTCGTTATTACCAATAGGAAATGCGGGCGCGAGGTTCAAAACCCGGTCTCTGCGTGAACGTCTCGTTACCAAACTAAATATTTTTGGTACAAGCCTGGTTTTGAGCAATTCCTCAGCAATTTCCCTCAGTGTCCCGCACTAACCAATAGACAATCATCCGGCGCGACAGCTTAGGGAGAAAGTTTGAAAGCGTGAGTTTGCGGGGGCAAAGCGTGGTTGTCGCTGCCATTGAGGGCGGGAAATTCCGAGTCGGCCAAGAAAGGCTGTGGCTGGTGGAGGCTGATGAGCTGACCCAGAGTTTTCTTTAATTGAGTCCGGGGTACAATCAAGTCTACAAAACCGTGGGCGAAGGAGTATTCGGAAGTTTGATAATTTTCCGGCAACTTTTCCCGCAGAGTTTGCTCGATTACCCGGCCGCCCGTAAAGGCCACAGTAGCTTTTGGCTCTGCAATTATAATGTCTCCCAGCATGGCAAAACTGGCGGTGACGCCGCCGGTGGTCGGGTGGGTCAAAATCGGGATGTAAAGCAGTCTCGCTTCCCGGTGGCGTTCCAGAGCCCCGGAAATTTTAGCCATTTGCATCAAGCTGAGCATTCCTTCTTGCATTCTTGCACCACCGGAAGCGCAGACAATGATGACGGACAAGCGTTCCCGCGTGGCGTGTTCGATGAGGCGAGTCAGCTTTTCTCCGACTACTGAGCCCATGCTGCCGCCGATGAATTGAAATTCCATGACTCCGAGGGCGACGGGCAAATTTTCGAGTTTGCCGGTGCCTGTTTCTACGGCGTCTAGGTGGCCTGTTTTTTCTTGAAATTCTCGGAGTCGATCGCTATATTTTTTGCGATCGCGAAATTTCAGGGGATCGGTGGCGTGCAGTCCTTCGTTAAGGGGCATCCAGGTATTGGGATCGATTAACTGCTCGATGCGATCGTCACTGTAAACTCTGATATGATGCCCGCATTCCAAGCAAACCATTTGATTTGCTCGCAGGTCTTTGGTATAACTCAGGGCATCGCAAGCTTCGCATTTATTCCAAAGTCCGTCCGCAATTTCTCGTTCCGGCCGTTCTTGGGAGTTCGGTACTGATTTTCGTCGATTTGCAAACCAATCAAATAGAGACATTAAAAGTTGGTAATTGGTAATTGGTAATTGGTAATTGGTAATTAGTAATTGTTAGTTGTTAGTTGCTAGTTGTCAATTGTTAGTTGTTCAGTGACTAATGACTAATGACTAATGACTAATCACCAGATTCGGGCTCATCTTCAACTGGACTGATGAGGAGCGATGCTGTTCGCTGGTGTTCTGGAAGAACTTGCAGGGCTGTAGCACTTCCAGCACCCAAATAAGATGCTATGCCCAAGTCTACAATCCGGGCCGGGATTTCATGAGCAGCTAGGAGCTGCTGCATTAATTCCGCTTCCCAACGAAAGCTAGTAGTTGTAAGTGTAATCCAAGACACGGAACAATTTTACCAATTTTTGAGACAATATCATGCTCGATCGCGCCTGAGTACCTGTCGCTCAGAAACTAAAATTCGGGAAAAACAACTGCAAGTAAGTAGATAAGATCGCTTCGCCCCAGAGAGCAGTAATTGCTGCACCGAGAGCCAGAAAGGGGCCGAAAGGCATGGGTTGACGCCGATCGAGCAAGCCGAGGGCGATCGCCCCGCCACCGGCAAAAGCCCCGGCTAAACAGGCGATGAATCCCGCTAGCAGCAAGTATTTCCACCCCAGCCAAGCTCCCATCAAGGCGGCCAATTTGGTATCTCCGGCGCCCATAGCATTCTGGCCCAAGCCGATAGTCCCGGCGAGTCCGATCGCGTCAAACAGCCACAACCCGACAACTGCTCCCGCGATCCCATCGAGTACCAGATAGTGTACCGAGTCGATCAAACTAAAAGTCGGCCACCAACCTTTTGCCACCTGGAAAACCAATCCGAGCATCAAACCCGATCGAGTTAAAGAATTAGGCAAAGTCATTGTATCGCAATCAATCAAAGACAAAGCCAACAACCAGCTAAACAAAGCCCAAAAACCCAGAGTTTGCACTGTTACGCCAAACCGCCAGAAGATGAGCAAAAACAGCAAACCCGTAGCTGATTCCACCAGCGGATAGCGGGCCGAAATCCGACTGTGGCAGTGATTGCAGCGTCCCCGCAGCCACAGCCAACCGAAAACGGGTATATTTTCGTAAGTTCTGAGTTGATTTAAACATTTGGGACAGCGAGAAGGAGGGTTGATCACCGACAAACCCGCAGGCAACCGATAGACTACCACATTTAGAAAACTGCCAATAGCCGATCCGAGAATAAAGACGATCGCCGCGACAAGGCAATTAAAGATAATTTCCATTAATTTGTCTGTTGACTGTTCATTGTTGACTGTGGTTATGTGTCACTTGTTAGTTGTTAGTTTTTTAGAGCGTGTCGGGTCAGTTACCCATCATAAAAGGTGTTAATAGTCAAGAATGCAAATTTTCATAAAATCCTGAAAACTTAGGTATGCACTAGAAACCTATTTTATTGCGATCGTAGGAGCGGGCATAATATTAGTTACCAATGATTAATGACCAATTACCAATTAATACATTTGAGATTCAATTTCGTCAAAAGTAACAAAACGTTCACCGGGCAACAAAACGGGCTGTGAAGCAAAAATTACCTGACCTCGATCGCTTCCTTGACTGACAACTACACCGGCCGGACGCTGCATCTGCTCGGAATGCACTTTTAGATACATACCATAGGCGGATCGAGCAGCTCGGATCAAATCGGGAGCTAGCAAACTGTGACTTTCGGAAGTTTCTATCGTGGGTTCTGGGTTTGGTTGGTATGGGTTCACTGGAAACTTATCATAATGGTATTAAGTCGAGCTATTGGTGTTGCCTCTAGAGCGATCGAACTTACCTTATTTTTTAAGAATAGACTAGGTGGAAATTATTAATAGATTAACCTACAATCCTCCCTTAGCTGCGATCGAACTGCGGCTGCGATCGCTCCTTTCCGCTCAACTGTACGCTGCAGCGTGGGTAGATCCGTCCCCCGCAACGCTAATGGGAGTTTTCGATCACCTGCGAACTCTGCGCTACATCCTACATGACTACGTGCCCCGGCCCGTGTCCGAATCTCCGCCCAACCCAGGCGAGGTGCGCTACCAGTGGCAAACAGGCACCTTGCTATTCACGGATTTGGCAGGGTTTACTTCGCTGTTGGAAGCGAATGCGAGCCAGGGGCGCAAGGGCGCTGAAAGCCTGCTGGGCGTGATTAACGATTATTTTGCCTCGATGATTGAAATTGTCAGCAAATCGGGCGGGGATTTGCTGGAGTTTACCGGAGATGCCATGCTGGTGCAGTTTCTGTCAGGGGTTTACCAAGAGGATACAGCCAGGGCGGTGCGGGCGGGTTTGCGGATGCAGCGGGCGATGGCTGAATTTGCCCATATTGAAACGGCGCGGGGTGTTTTGTCTTTGAGGATGCGGGTGGGTATCCACTGCGGCCGCTACATTAGTGCTGACATCGGTACCCCCCTGCGGATGGCTCACGTACTGCTGGGGCATTCAGTCCAGCAAGCCAAGCAAGCTGAGGGTTCTGGGACTGTGGGGCGGGTATGTGTGACTGAAACTGCTAGAGAGTGTTTGGGAGAGCAATTTCGTTTTGAACCCGGGGAACCTGGTTATTTTTTGGTGGCGGACGATTTCACGGACGATCGACTCGGAGAGTATGATATCACTTTGACTGGGCGGCGGATGCCGAGTTCGGTATTGCTCGATCGCAGCGTGGCTGGCTTGGTAAAAGAAATCGGGGAAGCTGTGAATCGGCTTGAACCCCTTGCTAGTTATATTCCCAAAACTATCCTGAGACTGCTGGTTGAAAATGCAGACAGGCGCAAAATCCCGCCGGATTTTCCTTCTCCGACGGTGATGTTTGTCAACTTGATTGGTTTACCCGAGTCTGTGGAGAAAGCTTCGCCGGAGGAAGAAGTCAATCTGGTAGTGGGTTTTTCTCGGGTGTTTGCGTCGATCGATGCTGTAGTCTCAGCTAAAGGGGGCGTGTTGCAAAAAGTAACGGCGCACTTAGACGGTTCGGATATGCTGATTTATTTTGGCGTGCCCGACGCTCACACGGATGACGCCAGCCGCGCGGCTAGTGCGGCGATTGCGATCCGAGATATGATTGCAGGTTTGCCTCTGGTAATTATCGCCGGCGAAGAAGTAAAAGTAAGCTGTCAAATAGGGCTATCCCTGGGGCCGGTGTTTGCTGCTGAGGTTGGGGAACCGCGAGGGCGCAGGGAGTTTAATATCCTCGGCGATACGGTGAATACGGCGGCTAGGTTGATGAGCAAGGCGGGGGAAAACCAAATTTTGATTGCTGAAAGGGTTTATGAGTCGATCGAGCTAAACTTCATTTGCGAAGCTTTGGGAGCTGTTTCTCTGAAGGGGAAATCTGCTCTGACTCCGATTTTTGCTTTGCAAGGTGCAAAAGGGGAGAAGGGAAAGGGGGGCGTTTAAATAACTTTGCTGGGTAATAGTTGTGCCGCCCTTTATGCTGATTCTAGATGACAAACTGGAATTTGTTCGGTTCTTTCAGGCAATCTCGCTCCCGTTGCGACAGCATGAACCGCATGAATAATATCGGCTGAATAGTATCGATTGCCACAGTTATCACAAACACCGATAGTCACATTTTCAAGAATTACAAATCCATTTTTATAGTCATTTCAAATAAGTATGAGACTATTTAAAAATGAGGTAAAATGAATAAAAATAGTGAAGCTGCTAGGAAAATGTCTTACAGTATTGATTTGAGAAAAAGAGTAGTGGATTATGTAGAAAATGGCGGTCGTATCGCTCAAGCTGCCGGACTTTTTAAGGTAGTTGTGGCAACGATATATCGGTGGCTGGGTCGGACTGACCTTAGAGCCACACAGGTAAAAAGGCGTAAGAGAAAACTAGATTGGCAAGCCTTAGAAAAGGATGTAAAAGAAAATCCAGATGCCAGATTAATCGACAGAGCCAAGAAGTTTGGGGTAAGACCAAGTGCCATATCTTATGCTTTTAAAGAAATGAAAATTACTCGAAAAAACAAAGAACTTCGTTACCAGGAGAGAAACCGAGAAGCAAGAATGAAATACTACAGATCTCTGAGAGAATTGATTAAAGTATCGGGAAGTCAAAGTCGGGTTTTTATTGATGAGTCAGGATTTGAAGAGTTTCAAGATTGTGCTTATGGCTGGTCAAAAAGAGGCAAAAAAATCTGGGGCGAAAAGTCAGGAAAACGGGGGAAAAGAGAAAACCTAGTAGCGGTTCGACTGAAAGGAAAAAAGGACTTAGTTGCCCCAATGGTTTTTACGGGCAGCCTCAATGCAGAAGGTTTTGAAGGGTGGTTATCTTTATATTTATTACCCTCTCTGACGGAGCCATCTATATTAATCATGGATCATGCACCGATTCATCGAAAAACAGCCATCCGAGAACTGGTAGAGGAAACGGAGCATCAAGTTCTTTTTCTCCCAAAATATTCTCCCGACCTGAACGATATTGAACACGATTTTAGTGCCAAGCAAGCGAGCCAGAATGTATGCTCCTGCTGGCACATCTTTAGATGAACTTATCTGTGCCTACTGCGCTCAATAGTGTCTCTTTTTTATTTGAAATGACTATATGTTTGAATGCCTCGCGCTTGACAGTGCGGGGTTGAACAGTTCCTTCGCAATACTCACATCGGTATCTATACATAGGATTAGGCCTCAAGTTCAGTGACTTCATAAACCGTGATGATTAGATAACGTCCGTTACTAGCGAAACGTCCAACCACTCCAACAGGTGTTTGTCTATCCAGTGCAGTCCCCACTACTACATATTTTGTACCGGGAGCATCTCAATGAAAGCAGCCAAGCCCAAAATTGGAGTTAGGAGTCAGGAGTCAGGAGCCAGGAGAAAAGAGGAAGAAGGAAGGAGCCAGAAGAAGTGTTTTTACAAATATGAGATGCTCCCTTTTGTACCTCTGGGGTCGCCTTTTTCAACCCGGATAATCTGACCGTTGAGAATAGCCTCTTCCACATCCAAGATGGTTAGCAAATCCTCCGCCATTTCTTCCATTTCGTGGGCTGACATATCGTACTGGCGGATGCGAATTTTTTCTCTGATACGGTTAATATCGTTGGAAGGCACTGGCTGATTAATGTTATATCTAGGCAATGATACTAAACCCTACCATTTTATACCATTTCTAAAAATTTTTGCTACAAAAGAAGTGTTGGGTTTGTTTCCACGAACGAGAGTTTGTTTGGTGCAAAGCTGTAAGATTGTCGATATTTCTTTGGGGGTTTTTCATGGCGACGCACCCTACGACTACTTCGTCACTCGCATAAACTAAACTCCGATCGATACTTCACTATTCCGCTGCAATCCTGCAAGGCTCCATTTTCTAACTCCAATATCATAAAAGCCTCATCGGGCACATCGTATTCACATCCCAAGCTCTTTGTACTAGCAGGAATGAACCCAAAACGCGGATAAAAATCTGGATGACCAAGCACAACCACTGCCTGAAATCCCGATCGCCCGCACTCTTTTAAACCCTCGCGAATCAGCAGCGTTCCTATACCTTGCCGCTGATAGTTGGGTAGAACTGCGACTGGCGCCAACCCTAGAATCGACAAATTCTTAGAACATTTTCCTTCGACGACAACCGGACTGAATAAAATGTGCCCGATAACGCGATCGGATTGTACCGCAACGAAGGAAAATGTAGATGCAATTCCCCGCAATTTATCGACTAAGTTAGCCTCATTTTCTCGCCCGAATGCCAGAATATTAATATTCCGAACAGCTTCCACATCTTCTGGCTTTTCGGTACGGATCTCCATAGCTTATATTGATTGATTGTGCTAGCAACTAACAGTCTATTATTGCGGTACAAGCTGACCGGAAGACAATCGCTTAATGCCCTCCATCGCTGTAGTTTCTCCGGCTTTGTCACCGCCCTCGCGGGCAATTTTTAAAGCTCCCTCGTAGGATTCTAGAGCTTGAGGATATTGACCGAGACTTTCATGAATTGCGCCCATATTGTTGAGCAAGCGTCCGATACTTGTCTTGTCGCCGATTGCTTCTAACATCGGTATTGCTTGCTGAAAATAGATCAGGGCTTGAGTATCTTTGCCGAGTTTGCGAGAGGTAAGTGCCATGTTGTTGAGGAGGCGGCCGACGCCAGCCCGGTCTCCAATTTCCCGGCGAATTGCTAAAGCTTGGTGGTAAAATTCCATCGCTCTATTAAAGTCACCGATGTTGTAGTATACGCCGCCCATGTTATTGAGGGTACGGCCTAAATCGCGCCGATCGCCGAGGGCCGTCCGAATTGTCCGCGCTTGCTGGTAAAATTCGATCGCCTTGGCGTAATCTACCTGTTCTGCGTACACGGCCGCGATGTTGTGGAGGGATTCTCCAATTTCAATTTGGTCGTTGGCAGTTTTCGCAAGTTCCAAAGCTTCTTGGTGCAGTTTCATCGCTTCGGAAAAATTGTCCCCAATCCGGTTCACGAAACCTATGAGATTGAGAGTGCGCGCGATACGACGCCCTCCGCTAATTTCTCGGTGAATGACTAAAGCTTGCCCCAAAACTTCCAAAGCTTTGGGCCTCAAACCCATTTCGCCATAAGCTTCCCCCATATTATTGAGGGTTTCTCCGATTCCCGCTTGGTCGCCGAGTTGCTTGCGGATTGCCAAAACTTGCTCAAAAGTCTCGATTGCTTCTCTAAACAAACCCTCGCGGTGCTGTTTTACTCCTGTTTCAAAGAGTGCGTCTGCTTGCGTTTTGGGGTCAGTTGCCTGAGCGCGTGAAGCGAAGCTATCCCGTAGGGAATCGCTCGCTTGGGCGCGCCTCGCATTTATAATTGGGGCATAAGCCCGGGCGTCTGAAATTGCCAGCAAGCTGAGTGCGGGCGATAAGACAATACTTATAGCTGCGAGATAGCTGAAGTGATAAGAGCGGCAGTGCACCGATCGAGTCCTCCAATAGCTAAGTGATAACTATTAAGATAGAGCTTTTTGGGGTGTTCCTGCCAAATTTTTTCTCAATCTGTAGGTTCTGATACCAGTTTCAAAAAAGAAGGCAACTGTAGACCCGTGCTTCAAACCCATACACAATCAGTCATTCCCAATTCTTCAATCCCAAATCTCAAATCTAAAATCCCATGACTGGGTTTTTGTGTTGGCTGAGTGTCAGAATCAGCGGCATATTGTTGAGAGCGGATATGACAGCAAAGTTTTTGCTGGGTGGAAGCGATGCTTTTTCCTGGCTGTGCAAGATGATGTCCTGTTGGTCAAGTGTGATCCAAGCAATTCCTGACAAAACTTGAATTTCTTGATTAGTTTGAGGCAATCTGTATACCTCGTTTCCCTTCAAAATAATGCGATCGGGCGCTGCACATTCGGAATATGTTTGAAGCATACCATCTCCTTTGGAATTAACACTCAAAAATCGCCAAAGTTTTTCCAAGTTTCCTAGTGATGAGTTCACCAAAATCCTTGATAATCGCAAACCCTCCATAAAACTATCCTCCATAGGGCTAACAATTTATATCAACTTTTATGCCAATATTTGTCTCATCAAAAATTCACAATTTTTTCGCAAATTCGTAGGCTTGGGCTCGCCAAAATCTTTGATAACTGCAAACAATCTACAAAAACCTGTCGCTACACAACCAACAAACTACTATTGGCAATAACGCCGATCGATCCAAGCGCGCATTTCATCATCCGTCGCCACGCAGGTAGAACGACCAGTCGCCCGATCGCAACCGTGCCACCAAGTGTTACCATAGCGATCGCACGTCTGCCAAATTCTCAGTTCGTCCTCACCCGAAATGAGGGAGAGCAAAAACTGCCCAATTTGATTTATAGCTGAAAAGAGAGATGGCCCTTTCTGTTGTTCGGATGGTTTAGCTCGATCGGCAATCGAAAAAAAACTCATTATTCGGGGATCTATCCAACTTTTGTAAGTAGACATAGCCAACACCTTAAAGGGATAATTTTTACAAAAATTGCACCAATAAAATTACCAAAAACAGCTTTTAACTGCAATAATTTCATCGCAATTAAAGCACAAAATTGTTGTCGTGCAAGTCCTGTAAAAGTCTATCTGTTACCTGATAAATTAACCTTAACTCTGGGGCAATTGACAATCAAAGCATTGCTTGCATAGGTTGTATGAATAAAATCGATATATCGAAGCCCTTGTGACAATTTGGGTACTACTGGCACAAACGCTATGAACGAAATCAATACGCGGCGGATGAAACTCTCTCAGATTCAAGCTTTGATAGCTGTAGCAGACTGTGAAAACTTTAGTGAGGCGGCTTTGCAATTGGAACTGTCCCAATCCGCCGTCAGCCACGCCATCGCCTCTTTAGAAACAGAATTGGGAGTGCAATTGTTCCACCGGGGGCGACACGGTGCTCAACTGACGCCAGTGGGGGAAAGGGTAGTGAGTCACGGGCGTCAAATAGCCTGCGCCTTAGAAATGATGGTCAAAGAAGCGGATTTAGAAAAAGGTTTGCAGGGAGGCCAGGTACGGATAGTTACTTTTCGGAGCGTTGCAACTCATATCCTACCGGGTATTATTGCTAAATTTCGCAGTTGCTTTCCCAAAATTGCCGTCAGCATTACCGAAGTTTATTATACCCAAGCTGTGGAAGAGGCTTTGCGATCGGGCAAAGCAGACATCGGCTTTGTCTCTCTTCCCATCTCCGCTGAATTTGAAACCAGAGAAATTTTACGGGATAAATATGTTGTGTTGCTGCCGCCGAAGGCGCAATGTAAAAGTGCTAAGATTACCTGGGAAGAATTAGCGGCTTATCCGCTGATTTTGCAGCCGGTAGAAAATGCTTGTTCGATACCGCTTCGCAAGTATTTGACAACTTCGGGGTTTCCCTTAAATATCGGTTACGAACTCAGCGAAGATTCAACGATTGTCAGTATGGTGATGCAAGGTTTGGGTGCAGCTATTCTGCCCCGTTTGGCTGCGGAACCGATACCTACTTCGGTGAAAGTTTGCAGTTTGCCTGCGGATTTTGAAAGGGTAATTGGGGTGGCTGTTTTGAGGGATGGGTTGTTGATTCCGGCCGTGTTTGCGTTCTTGGATTTAGTTAAAAGTGCCGCAGAGGTTGATAGTGAGGGCGAGTTTCCGATTAATCCTTCATGAGAAACCTCAGTCAGTTGTTATTGGTTATTGATTAGATTGGGATTTTGTTACCGCAGATATCAGCAGATGAACACAGATGAACGCGGATGGGTGTATCTGCGTTGATCTGCGTTCATCTGCGGTTTAAAAAAATCGCATAAAATAGTACGATCGCTGATTGCCTACTTCATGCGCTTAGCCACAACACTAGAACTGTCGCCTTGGTGGAATTTGACTCGACCATCTACCGAGTTTTTATCCTTGAATTTGAGCCAACCGCTACCGGATGCAGGATCGCATTCATCATTACCGTCCCAGGTAAACTCAAATCGCTGATTCTTTCCATCTTTTACGACTTCGCCGTCAATTTGACCTGATACTAAACCGAATTGAAATTCTCCTGAACCTGTTCGATCGATCTCGATATACGCTTCAACTTCCATGTCCAATTAATCAGTATCCCACAGTTCCATCTCTGTGATCCGCCATTTACCGCAATATTCCATTGCTTTTATCCTCCAGTTGTGTTAACGGGAACAAAACTAATATAGTCGAAACAGTTACGCTCAAGCAGTACGCAAACGCTCAATATCCCGGATCGGCGGCGCACCGAACATCCGAGAATATTCGCGGCTGAACTGTGAGGGGCTTTCATAACCCACCTGATACGCAGCATTTGCCGCATCGGAGTTTTCGGCAAGCATCAGGCGACGTGCTTCTAATAGTCTTAATTGCTTTTGATATTGAAGTGGACTCATCGATGTCACTTCCTTGAAATGGTAATGGAAAGATGAAGGAGACATATTGGCTTGTCCTGCCAAATCCTCAACACGCATCGGTTTTACAAAATCAGTTTTAATCAGTTTGAGCACCTCAGCGATGCGCTGCATATTGCTGCCAGATGTTGCGATTTGGCGGACAGCTTCGCTTTGTTCGCCTATTAAAAGACGATAATAGATTTCGCGGATAATCATCGGTGCCAGGATAGGGATATCCTGCGGTGTATCCAAAAGTCTTGTCAGTCTGAGGGCGCAATCGAGCAACGGTGCATCGGCGGTGCTGACGAACAAACCTCTAACAGAGTTTTCTTTCTTATTTGCACTTGGGTTGGTTTGGGCAGTAATAATGTCACAGAGTTGGCGTGGATCTAGATTCAGCTTGAATCCTAAATACGGCTTGTCTGGGGTAGCCTCTACAACAAATCCGTTAATAGGTAAATCAACTGAGATCACAAGATATTGAGCCTCGCCATAACGATAGGTTTCCTCACCCAGCAACGCTTCTTTTTGACCCTGAACGATGATGGCGAGAAGAGGTTCATAAACACCATGTAGTGCTGCGGAAACTGAAGATTCTCGCGTCAATTCCAGCTTATCTATAGCTGTTTTATGCAAACCGTTCCCCTTGCCTTCAGTGTGCCGACTTACTAATGCCGCCAATTCTTTACATTGATTAGCGATTGCATCTTGGTTTATTACTTGGTTGAGCATTTCAATTGCCCTGCTAGTTTTTTGATTGATTTAACCATTTCCTTTTGCTCATCATACAGCATCTTGAGCCATTCCTAAAATATGGGTTTGGAGGATTAGGCAATAAATTGCGAGGTCTGTGTATTCAAAACCCTTGCTTTTACTCATACGATGAACACATCTGAATGAAACAGTAAAAGGATAAGGCAATGACCAAAGACCAGACAAAAATCGCATTGGTAACAGGGGCGAGCCGAGGACTTGGCAAAAATACCGCTTTGACTCTTGCCAGAAAAGGAGTCGATGTCATCGTGACATATCACAACAGCGATGAGGATGCCAAAAATGTCGTATCTGCGATCGCCGATATCGGAGCTCAAGCGGTTGCCCTGCAACTGGATACTTCAAACACGAAAACCTTTGACGGTTTTGTGGAACAAGTCAAGGAGTCACTTCAAGATAAATGGCAGACAGAGCATTTTGATTTCCTCGTGAATAATGCTGGTATTGGGGTTCATGCGTCTTTTGCTGATACCACCGAAGATGATTTCGATCGCTTGATGAATATTCATGTAAAAGGCGTTTTCTTCCTCACGCAGAAACTTCTGCCTTTGATCAATGATGGAGGACGGATAGTCAATATTTCGTCGGGGCTTGCCCGTTTTGCTCTACCTGGCTATGCAGCTTATGCAAGCATGAAAGGAGCGATCGAAGTTTTGACTCGATACATGGCTAAGGAATTAGGACACAGACAGATTGCTGTGAATGTGGTAGCCCCAGGCGCAATTGAAACGGATTTTAATGGCGGTGCGGTGCGTGACAATCCTGAGATTAACAGCTTTATCGCTTCGCAAACTGCCTTGGGTCGCGTCGGTATGCCTGATGATATCGGCGGTGCGATCGCCGCTTTACTATCCGAAGACAACAGATGGGTGAATGCACAGAGAATCTAAGTCTCTGGCGGTCAGTTTCTGTAATTCAAACTAATCTCAACATAAGGGAAATCATGAAGGGAAAGTTTTTAGCTTTAACCGTAGGGGTAGTTTTAACTTTAACCATAGCGGGAGCAATTTTTATTGCTTCACCTATGGAAGCGCAAAAAACAGTTCCGCAACCTTCACAAACGCTGACACGCCAAGAGCGTGGCGAAAGAGTTGTGAATAGTCTTACGGGTGGAAAAGGACTACCACCGCATTTTGAACAGCTTCAAAGGGATTTCCCAGAACTTGCCGACATGACTCTCAAATATGCGTTGGGCGATATCTGGGCGCGTGAGGTGCTGGACAATAAAACCCGTCAGCTTATTTCTCTGGGGGGATTTGCCGCACAGGGCACGATGCCGCAGTTCAAACTTCATGCACAATATGCTCTCAATTATGGAGTTACACCACAAGAACTGATGGAAGTCATTTATATCACCACCGTGACATCAGGTTATCCCCGTGCCTTGATTGCAGCAGGAACTCTCAAAGAGCTATTTCAAGAAAACCAAATCAAATTCCCAGTAACATCACAAAAATAGGAGATTTCAATGTCTAACTTAAACGGGAAAGTCATCATAATCACTGGAGCCAGTAGTGGAATCGGTGAAGCCAGTGCTAAGTTGCTTGCTAAAAAGGGCGCAAAAGTTGTTTTAGGCGCACGTCGCACCGATCGCCTAGAAGCGATCGCCAAGGACATTCGTGCGGAGGGTGGAACAGTCGAATACCAGGCTCTAGATGTGACGCAACGCAGTCAAATGGAGGATATCGTTCAATTGGCCCAAAGTAAGTTCGATCGCGTAGATGTCCTGATTAACAATGCTGGCATCATGCCCCTATCCGCACTCGAACAACTGAAAGTTGAGGAATGGGATCGCATGATTGATGTCAATATCAAAGGTGTTTTGTACGGCATCGCGGCGGCACTTCCTGTGATGAAAGCCCAAAAGTCTGGTCAGATTATTAATCTTTCTTCAATCGGCGGACACGCGGTTTCTCCTACTGCTGCTGTTTACTGTGCTACTAAATTCGCCGTTAGAGCCATCTCAGAAGGCTTGAGACAAGAAGTTGGGGGCGACATTCGGGTGACGGTGATTTCTCCTGGAGTAACCGAGTCTGAGTTAGCCGAGAGCATCACTGATGAAACTGCAAGATCGGGAATGCAAGAATTCCGCAGAATAGCTATTCCTGCTGCTGCGATCGCGCGGTCGATTGTATTTGCGATCGAACAGCCTGACGATGTTGATGTTAGCGAAATTATCGTCAGACCAACAGCCAGCCCTTACTAAGTAGGTTAATTTAATTAAATCTAAAAGGCGATGGTTATTAGATAGCCGACTTCTTGAAGAAGTCGGCTATCTGAGTATTCTGCTTTTTTAATGTGACTTAGTTAGCTTACCAATTCCCATTGATAATTACCAACTTTTCCTTACACAATTTAAAACTATTCACGGTATCTTTGCCGCAAAATAAATTCCGCTAGTGCTAAATCTACGGGTGTGGTGACTTTCAAATTCGTCTCTTCCCCCTCCACAATTCGGACTGGTAAACCGCATTTTTCAAACAAAGCCGCATCGTCTGTAACTTCCCAACCTTTTTGTCGCCCTTCTTCGTGACACTGCTTTAACAATTTCACTTCAAATCCTTGGGGAGTCTGGGCCGCCCACAAATTGCTTCTGTCTGGGGTGTCTCGCACAATCCGACGCTCATCTACGACCTTAATCGTATCCTTGACCGGGACGGCGACAATCAAGCCCCGACAGGTCAAGAGGGCCTGTGCAGATCGATCGAACAATTCAGCAGTTGCCAAACACCTCGCGCCGTCGTGAATCAACACTCGATCGGCATTGGGCGGCAACGCCTGCAAACCGTTGTAAACTGACTCTTGCCTGGTAGCGCCACCTTGAATCAGTTCCACGGGCTTGACCAAAGATAAATCGCTCAGAATTGCTTTAAAATCAGGAAAATCGTCTGGCTGGCCCATGATGCCAATCCAGCTAATGTGCTGCGAAGCTTCAGCAGCAGCCAAAGTCCAACTCAGCAAAGGTTTTTCCAGCAAAGTCAACAGCAGTTTGTTCCGCTGACTCCCCATCCGTCGCCCCGAACCCGCTGCAGGAATTAATAAGTGCATTTACTAACCGTTTTTAACCCAACTAGATATATATAATAAGAGCGTCCTGTACTTTTGAGTCAGTTGTTTAGCTGTCAGCCAGTAGCTTTTAAGGTCTAGAAATACTATAAGCTGATAGTTGAGAGCCGATCTCTGAGAGCTACCTCGATCAATAATAGCCCGATCGTTTATGATGCGAATACTAGCACTTGTCCCTGGCGGGATTGGCGACCAAATTTTATTTTTCCCCACTCTTGATGACCTCAAGCAGTCTTATCCCGACGCGCAAATTGATGTCATCGTGGAACCGAGGGCAAAGGGTGCTTACCGAGTCTGCAAATCCGTCAAAGAAGTCTTGACGTACAATTTTAAAGACCGCAACGCTATGGCAGATTTGGGCAATTTACTGGGCGTAATTCGCGATCGCGAATACGAAGCAGTTATTTCCCTAGGCCAGCGGTGGACTGTAGGGCTGCTGCTGTGGCTGACCGGCATTCCGCAGAGAGTTGGGTATTCGGGAACCAACGGCGCTCGATTTCTCACCGCTGCGATACCGCTGAAAACTGAACAGTACGCGGCTTCAATGTACCACGATTTGCTGCAAGGATTCAACATTAAAAATCCTTGTCCGCCACTGGCAATTAATGTACCTAAACAGGACATTCAGTGGGCGGAAGCCGAACAGCAGCGGTTGGGAATCAAAGAAAGCGGTTACATTCTAATTCACGGCGGTTCGAGTCAATTAGCTGTGTCTAAAGGTATTGACAAAATTTACCCTACAGACAACTGGAAGCAAATAATTGAAGATTGTCAGCAGCGGCAGCCGAATTTGCCCGTTGTTGTTGTGAAAGGCCCCGAAGATGCAGACTTCGTGAAAAAGTTAGTCGAGTCATGTCCAAATGTAAAAGTTATCTCGCCGGATGATGTCGGCAAGTTGGCTGCCACTATTGCTGCTGCTAATTTGATGATATGTACGGACAGTGCGCCGATGCACTTAGCTGTGGCGGTTCAAACTTATACAATAGCTTTGTTTGGCCCGACTGAACCGGCGAAATTGTTGCCAAAGAGCGATCGATTTTTGGGCATTAAATCTCCTACTGGCAAAATGGCGGACATCTCTCCTCAAGAGGTTTTAAAGAAGGTTTGGGGCGGCTAAAAACTAGGATATCTAAGTCAGGACACGGCGCTGTGCCGTGTCCCTACAATTTAGCTGGTTCCCAGGCAAAGCCTGGGAACCCATATCTAGAGGCTCTGCCTCGCTTATCGCGGCTTCACAGGAGGCATAGCCTGGGGACGAGGAATCATTTTCCGTAATTCCTCTTTCGCTCTTCGTTTTTCAACAAGCTCCATCATCTCCTGTAATTCCTTCTTCTTTTGGTTTGCAAACCGAGTGGCGGCAACAGTTGTTACTCCTCCCGCTGCAGTAGTGATAGCACCTTCCCGAACTTGATTAACATAAACAAGTCCCACACCTACGAAAGCAAGAATTGCCGATGTACCGATGACGGTAAGGGCGACATTGTAGCTTTGGCGAACTTGTCGCAGCCATTCTTCCAGTATTTCTTCTGCAATGTCGCTATAATCTTCATCAGGGTGCGATTTGCCGAATAACTTAAAATTCATTTTAGTGACCTCTCTGGCAGATAAGTAATTGTTTTGTGGATAATGAAATTCTGGCATGACTTGAATGGAGTTAAGTTGACTAGAGGTATAGACATTGGTATATTAAAAGTAGGTATATCCAAAGTATATTCAAGATCTAATTAAAGTATAAAAAATATTTTTTTTGGACTAACGTACACTCCAACATAACGCCAGATATTAATTATTAATTGACTTGTTTTTTTGCAGATGTTATAATTAAAGATTGAAATTGCAGGTTGACCTAGATGAAGTGGAAGGAATTTATTGAAGACCAAGCTGGGAGACATGGGTTATCTGGGGAACAAACAGAGACATTATTAGAAGCACTGCCCTTTTCTGATAAAGCACCAGCAACTCAGGAAGAGATTAGAGCCAAATTAAACATCGGAATACCTGCTGTAAAAGGGCGGATGAAAGATATTTACAAAATATTTGAAATGAGTTTCCCTCTACTTATTGACAAAAAAAGTGCAGGCAAGTTGAAGTTTTTGCATACTGAATTAAAAAAGAAGTATTATCAACCACCACAACCAGTAACTGAGGAGCAACCTTCTAACTTATTTCCCTACCCAGAACAATTTAGATCGTTAATAGAAGAACAAAATAGGACATTTTGCGGTCGTCGATTTGTTTTTGAAGCTTTTGAGAAATTTATCAGCACCAATGCCAAAGGTTATTTTATATTAGAAGGGTATGCAGGAATTGGTAAAACCTCTCTCGCTGCCAAGTATATTTATGACAATCTAGGGGTAATTTGTTACTTTTTTTTAGAGGGAAATGAAAATAAACCAGAGCAATTTTTAAGTTGTATTCGCCAACAACTTATTAACCGTTATAATTTGGATAATTCAGAAGAAGATAACTTACCTTCTTTGCTATCTAAAGTTAAAAACAACCCGAAATTTAGTAAACCCTTAGTAATTGTTGTTGACAATCTTGATGAAGTTAATCAATACACAGCAGGAGGAAAAAATATTTTATATTTACCTAAAAATCTGCCAGATGGAGTTTATTTTTTTCTAACAAGACAACCTTCTAATCTTAGGACCGATACCGATTATTATAATCTTAATAAAGATTGTTTGAGTACGGGCTCAGGTACTGAAGTATATAAATTTAATTTAAATTCTCAAGATTATATGGAATTCAACTATAAAGATGTGACTCAATATATATCATATGTTAACGAGCAAGACAATCAATTAAATAGGAAAATTAACTGTTGGATCAACAGCCACAATCTCACCAGAGAAGCAATTATTGATATGATAGCTAAAAAAAGTGAAAATAATTTTAGATGTCTCAATTATTTAATAAAAGCTATTGTTAATGAATTTTATGAGCAACCAATTTTTAATAAGTTATCGCCCGATCTGAGCAGCTACTATCAAACTCATTGGCTGGACATGGGAATGCAGAATCATAAAGATGAATCAAGAAGGCAAATTCTATTGTATATATTGGTTTATAAGGGTGGGTGTCAGATTCCTATCGATCAACTTCATGTAATTGCCGGTGAAGAGGAATCTTATATTGAAGATGTTTTGAAGGATTGGCTTAAGTATTTGAAACACAAAACAATATCTGATAAACACTACTATACTATCTGTAATGCCAACTTTATTGAATACATACAATCTCAACATATTATGAAATCAAACCGAGCTATCTTTAAAATAGTAAACCACAAGATAAATGAGTATTTAAATTTAATTTAAATTAAATTAAACTACTTGATTAAATTTGAAAAAACACCAACCCTACCGAAAAGAATACTATGCGTCAACCCGATAAAGTTCAATCGAGTGCAACTGGAAAAATTAAGCTTAGAGAATCATACAAGAAAGCTGGATTAACTATCGAAACACTAGCGACGAAAGCTAATGTTTCCTCGGACGCAATTAAGCGTTTACTCGGTACAAAAAACAGTCCCAAGGGCGTAGCAAGAGGGTTAGTGACCAATATATCTAAAGTATTAGGTATACAACCCACAGATATTGTCGCCCCCCAAGATTGGTACGGTTACAATCCGCTGCCGCTAGAATTTGAATCACTGATAGCAGAAAAAATTCGGACATTTTGCGGTCGCCAATTTGTTTTTGATCATTTTCAGCAATTTATCAGCGCAAATCCTTGCGGTTATTTTACGATCGTCGGTGCTGCGGGAATGGGCAAAAGTTCGATCGTTGCCAAATACGTCTCCGAACATCAATCTCCCTGCTATTTCAATATTCTGGTAGAAGGACGCAACAGACCGGAATCGTTTTTGAAGAGCATTCGCGAGCAATTAATTGACCGCTATGAATTGCCAAATTCAGAAGAGGCTGATTTACCGACTTTACTGGCAAAGGTGGCGGGAAAACTCACTGCTGGCGAACGTTTGGTAATTGCAGTTGATGCACTGGATGAAGTCGAACAAGAACCGGGACAAAATCTTTTACATTTGCCAAAAACTCTGCCAAATAACGTTTATTTCCTACTAACGAGGCGACCTTATAACCTCGGTAATGAGCGGCTGTCTGTATCTCCGAAAGTTCCGGTAAAAGAGTTATATTTGAGCCAGTATGGCAATTTTAATCAGGATGTTATTAAAGAGTATATCCAGTTTGCGATCGATGCCGATTCTGACTATAAAGATGGATTGAAAAAGTGGATTCATGAGCGCAGCATTGCAAATGATTTTTTTGTCGAAGAACTGGCCAACAAAAGCGAAAACAATTTTATGTATTTGCGGTATGTTTTACCTGCGATTGCTAATGGCGATTACAATGACTTGAGTTTAAAGCAATTGCCTGACGGGCTGCAAGAGTATTATCAAAATCATTGGGTGCGGATGGGCATGGAAGCTAAGCCTGCGCAATTGATGGAGATTATATTGTATATTTTGCTGGAGATTGGAACACCGATTCCCTGCGAGATGATTGCGGGAATAGCCGAGGTGGATAAATGCGATGTAACACAGGTTTTAGAAAATGAGTTGGTTGAGTATTTGAAAAAGCAGAATGTAGACGGAGAAATCTGCTACAGCATTTATCATTCTAGCTTCCTTGAGTTTCTTAAAAACAAAAGAATGATGGATTCAAAGCGGAAGATATTTAAGGAAGTTCATCAACGAATCACTGAATATTTATATAATATGATGCCCTGAGATGGGAAAAATTACTGAGAAGCGTGCGGGCTAAAAATATGATTGTAATTTTGAATTAAAATAGCTATACTATGATAGTATAAACCAACTAGAAAAACATAATGTATGGATGTCAACAAAATTTAATCAACCCAGATAAAGACTTGGTGGCAGTTCTAGAATTTTTATGTAGCGAAGCCTCTAAATTGATCAATTGTGGGGTTTATTACTCCCGCCAACTATTTTTCAAAACAGGGAAAGTGCCTAATCGCGCCAAATTGCATAAAGTCTTAGGTACGGAAAATCAGAACATCCATTACAAAGCTTTCTATTCCGATACCGCACAACAGATCCTAACTAGCGTAGCAGAATCTTTTCAATCCTATTTAGGATTATTAAGTGGGATCAAAGAAGGGAGTGTAACACAACGCCCTAAGCTTCCTGGATATCGTCAAGGCGGACTTGCTCTTGTAACATTTACAGGTAGGTCGGTAAGGCTCAAAGATGGAATGCTGCGGTTTCCACTAGGTAATAAAGTTAAAGCCTGGTTTGGCATGGATTCCTTCTACCTTCCAATGCCGTTAAACCTAGAACATTCTTCTATTAGGGAGTACAGAATATTACCGAGAAATGGATGTTTCTATTTAGAGCTAGTTTATCAAAAACAAGCTATCCAAACTGATGTAAATCCCGAATCGGCATTAATGATTGACCACGGGATGGACAATTGGATAACTTGCGTTAGTAACGTGGGAACTTCATTTATTGTAGATGGAAGGCATCTCAAATCTATAAACCAAGGCTACAACAAGCGAGTTGCAGCGTTGATGTCGGGGAAAGATAATGGATTCTGGTCTAAAAGATTGGAACGATTGACCGAAAAAAGGAATCGAACGATACGAGATGCTATTAACAAAGCTGCTCGTAAAGTAATCGACCATTGCCTAACTAACAAAATTGGTACAATTGTATTCGGCTGGAACAAAGGGCAAAAAGATTCTATCAAGTTAGGTAAAAATACCAATCAAAAGTTTGTACAGATTCCGACAAGTCGATTGAAAGATAGAATCGCTCAATTGTGCGAACAGTACGGAATTAAGTTTGTAGAAACTGAAGAATCGTACACATCCAAAGCCTCGTTTGTCGATCTTGATGAACTGCCTAAATTCGGCGCAAAACCTGAAGGGTGGAAATCAAGCGGTGCGAGAATCAAACGTGGATTATATCGCACAGCAAAAGGATGGTTGATTAATGCAGATTGTAATGGATGTGCAAATATTGGCCGAAAAGTAGCAACAATACTTGGACTCGATTTAAGTGGAGTTGGTAGAGGTGACTTGTCAGCACCTGTAAGACTTAAATTATGGTCTTATAAATCTTTTCGCCTTTAGGCATGGAGAGTTGTCAATGCTGATGGCAAACGTGTGATTCTTGGTTCAAACAATACTATCAAAGTCTGGGATTTGTCGAGTGGAAAGGTTATTGCCAGTTTCACGGCTGAAAGCCCGATCGCATCTTGCGCGATCGCCCCCGATGGAGTCACAATTGTGGCAGGCGACGAATCCGGCCGCGTACATTTCCTGCAGCTAGAAGGGCTGAAATCACTTCCCATCTATACCGTTGCTGACCCAAAGGAATTTCAGCAACTCCTGCGAGAAAAAACCGAGAATTTTGTCGGGCGCAAGTTTGTTTTTTCTGCGATATCCGACTTTCTGCACTCCCACAGCCGCGGTTATTTCACAATTGTCGGCACTCCCGGCTGCGGCAAAAGTTCCATCCTCGCCCAATATGTCAGGGCCCATCCTCGCAGTATCTATTACAACGCTGCAGTTGAGGGCAAAAATCGAGCTGAAGATTTTCTCGCTTCTGTCTGCACTCAACTGATTGACAAATACCTTGCCGCCAATGGGGAAACATCCGAAATCCTCAAGCTCAAATCTCAACTTCAAAATCTCGAATCCGATGATGGGAGTTGGTTTCTGTCTTTGTTGCTTCAGCAAATTAGCGATAAATTAAACGATCGCCAACGGTTGATAATTGTCATTGATTCTGTAGACGCGATCGCCCGCACGAGTCAGCCTCCCAGTACCAATCTGTTTTATCTGCCGAGATATTTGGGCGATCGTACTTATTTTATCCTCGCCCGCCGCCCGTTTTTGAGAGAAAAATCTGGTTTGTTAATTGAAACGCCCTCTCAAACTCTCGATTTAAGAGATTATCCCGCCCAAAATCGCGAAGATGCCCTTAACTACATTCAGCAATACCTATCAACCGCACCCGATTTAACTCAACCGGAATTCGGCCAACAACTCGCCACTGTCAGCGAAAACAATTTCATGTATCTGACTCAGATGTTACCTGCCATTAACGAGAATTCACACCCCGATGCTAATCTGGGGGAGTCCTCACTTGTCTGTGAACTTCCTCCCGGTTTAGCAGCGTATTATCAAAACCACTGGCTGCGGATGAGAGGTGATGGCTTATCGGCGATCGAGTTGTCTGTGGTGAATATTTTGGTACAATCAACAGCAAGTTTATCTGTAAGTGCGATCGCCAATATAATTGATGAGGATGAATACGATGTTGAAAAAGCGTTAGATGATTGGATCGAATTCTTAAATAAGCAGGAAATCGGAGGAGAAATTTGCTATAGTTTCTATCATGCTAGTTTCCGCGAATGGCTGGAAAAACAATCTCTTTTAGAATGACGAGTTTACCTAGACTTGCATTTCTTCTCTTCAATCCGCGCAGGCGGACTTTGTTTGTGTAGACGCGATTTCAATCGCCGAGTTATATCAAATATAGTACAACAATGAAACGAGCAGTATTTCTTGACAGAGATGGCGTTCTCAATATCGAAGCCGGCTACATTCACAAAGTAGAAGATTTGCATTTAATCCCCGGAGTAGCACAAGCTGTACGCCGTTTAAATGACAAACAAATATTTTGCTGTTTGGTTTCCAATCAATCCGGCCCGGCGAGGGATTATTATCCAGTTAGCCACGTAGAAGCTTTGCACAAACGCCTTTGTCAGCTATTAGAAAATGAAGCAGGA
This sequence comes from Microcoleus sp. AT9b-C3, assembly GCF_036705485.1. Lineage (NCBI taxonomy): Bacteria > Bacillati > Cyanobacteriota > Cyanophyceae > Oscillatoriales > Microcoleaceae > Microcoleus > Microcoleus sp. AT9b-C3. Next base: position 188,033 of record NZ_JAUBUR010000004.1, read on the forward strand.
GCCAAGTTAGATGCTCTTTATTACTGTCCTTATTTAAGCGCAGCCGAAGGCGGAACCAACCCAGAATTTACGCGGTATACAACGTGGCGAAAACCGAATACAGGGATGTTGGTAGCGGCCGCTTGGGAACAGGATTTAGACTTGCGAAATAGTTTTATGGTCGGGGATAAAGCGACTGATGTTGATATGGCTCACAATGCCGGCTGTACTGGTATTTTGGTGCAGACTGGTTACGGAGAAAGTGTGTTGAGTGGGGAGTATCAGCACCATACTAAACCGGATTTTATTGCAGCAAATTTAGCCGCAGCGGTGGAGTGGATTTTGCAACACTTTGATTAGTGTTTGTAGTGGTGTTTAAGTTGTTTCTCGTTGAGTCCTACAGGAAAGTGCTACGTAAGGAAGCGCGACTGTGAAGGTTGTACCGACGCCCATTTTGCTTTCGCAGGCGATCGCCCCTCCTTGCAATTCCACAGCTTTTTTAACAATTGTTAATCCCAAACCATTACCTTTAATCTTTCCAGTATTCTTGCAGCGGTAAAACATTTCAAATATTTTCCCTACTTCAGTTTCTGGGATACCGATACCTTCGTCTCGGATACGCAGAATTAGTAAGGGAGAGTTAATATTTGTAAATAGGGAATTACCAAACAAACACTGAGGAGACAAGCAGAAAATAGCTTCTTTGTCTCCCTCCCCTGCTTGACGGTATTCCAATTCCAAGGTGACTTGCCCGCCGTTTGGGGAATATTTGATGGCGTTGACGATTAAGTTAGAAAGGATGCCGTGCAGCAATTGTTGATCTAACATCGCGCTGGTAACATCTGACGGGATTAATGTTAGTTTGTGCTTGGCTTCATTTCCTAACTGCAATTGAGCGAGCAAGTCTTGACAAAATTCGACTAAATTTATCGGTAATGGATTGCATTTGAGTTGGCCTGATTCTGCTCTGCCCATGAACAGCATATCGTCGATTAGCTGGTTCATCTTTTGGGTAGCTGAGTGCACCAGCCGCAGGGTTCTAACTTGGGCTTCGTCACTGCTGCGAGTTCGATCGAGATCCAGAAGTTCCGCAGAAATTAAAATCGCGTTGAGCGGGTTGCGCAATTCGTGAGCGGCCATTGAAATATACTGGTTTTGGCGGTGCGATTTTTCTTCCACCGACTCTCTGACTGCTTCCGCAGCTTTGAGAGATTCTCGCATCTTGGTTTCGATTTCGTGTCTGTGCAGGGCAATCTCGATCGCCACCCGCAAATCATTTTGTTGAAATGGTTTGATAATATAACCGAATGGATCTGTAAGTTTCGCTCTTTGCAGCGTTTGATCGTCGGCATAAGCTGTTAAAAATACTGTCGGCACATTCCTATTAGTTCGGATTTTTTCTGCCGCTGTTACTCCGTCCATGTCACCTTTAAGCACAATATCCATCAACACCAAATCTGGCGGGTTTTCTATAGCTTTTTGAATTGCTTCTGCTCCTGAAGAAACTGTAGCTGTTACTGCATATCCGAGTTTTTTTAATCGACCTGCTATGTCTTGGGCTACAATAACTTCGTCTTCTACAACCAAAATTTTTATAGGGTTCATTTTTCCTTAAATGCGCTGCCGATAATTTAACTGTTTAAAAACTAGAGTGTAGCAGATCCCACACTTACTGTCAATTGCAATAGTTGCCTCTAATTGATAAGCCAACATTCTCACTAATCGTAATCCTAATGTTTCAGTATTTTCTACGTCAAAATCAGCCGGAAAACCGCTACCGTTATCTTGAATAATTAATTTAAATTGCTGTGAATTTATTTCACAAAAGCTAACAGTAATCAAACCTGTTAAACTTTTAATGAAAGCATATTTTAAGGAATTAGAAACCAACTCGTTAATAATTAAACCGCAAGGAATTGCTGTTTCTATGTTTAAATAAATGGGGTCAACGTTGAGATTGAATTGGATGGCTGTGTTACCACAACCAAAAGATTGATATAAATTAGCAACCAAGTTCTCGACGTAGGGGGGAAGGTCGATGCAATCGAGATGTTCGGATTGATAAAGTTGCTCGTGAATCAAAGCCATTGAATGGATGCGGGTCTGGCTTTCTTCAAATAAAGTTAGCGTTGCTTCGTCTTCAATGTATTGAGCTTGAAGTTGCAGCAAGCTGGAAATTACCTGCATATTATTTTTGACTCGGTGGTGAATTTCTTTGAGCAATACTTCTTTTTCGCGGAGTGCTGCTTGGATGCGGGCTTCGGTCAATTTGCGATCGCTGATATCTTCGCAAATACCGGCGATGCGGTAAATTTTGCCCGATTCGTCGTAAATGGGAAAAGCTCGATCGCACACCCAGCGAATTATGCCGTCTGGCAGAAAAATCCGATATTCGATATTGGTGGACTCGCCCTGCAACACTCGCCCCATTGCCTCTTCCAAGAAATGTTTATCTTCTGGATGCACCCACTCCATCATTTTTAAGGGCTCAGCATACAATTCTTCGCGACTCCGCCCCCAGATTTGCTCGTAAGCTGGACTCAGATACAATAAATCGGTGAATTCCGCAGACATTAGCCAGAAGGAATCTTGGATATGTTCTGCTAACTGGCGGAAGCGTTCTTCACTTTCGCGGATGGTTTTCTCTGACTGTTTGCGTGCGGTAATATCTACTGCAATGCCCACGATGCGGTAAACTTTATCAGATGGATTTCTAATCGGAAAAGCCCGATCGCGAATCCAGCGGATTTGACCGTCCGGCCTGACAATTCGATATTCTATCTCGTCTTCAGACTCAATTTGTTTAGTTACATTAGCAATAACCCGCTCGCGATCTTCTGGATGGAGGGAATCTGCAAAAAAGTGCCCGTAAGCATACAAATCAGCGCAGCTTCTGCCCCAAATTTTTTCGTAAGCCGGACTGATATAAATAATTTCATGGGGTTGAACGTTGACCATCCAAAACACGCTTTCAATGTTTTCGGCTAGCTGTCGGAACCTTTCTTCGCTTTCTTTCAGCGCTGCTTCGGTTTTTTTGCGATCGCTAATATCGCGCTGCACGCCAAAGTACCCCACGATTCTGCTTTGAGAATCGTAAATGCAAATATAGTCGCCTTCCACCCAAATTAAAGTCCCATCAAACTTGCGATTGTCATTTTCGACGTGAATTCTGCCAGCATCAAAAAATTCCCTGATTATCTCTCTACCGCCAGTCAAGTTGTGCGATAAAAAAGAGTAAAGCGTCCTGCCAATAAACTCTTCTCTACTACCTTCGTATTGAGCTATCAAAGCATCGTTTGCCTTCGTTACTCGTCCTTTAGCAAATACGTAATCCAAGACTTTTTCTTTGTCAACTGTATCGTCCCAGTGCACTGGTTCCTCCAGCATCATAAAGAAAAAACCCTCTAAAGATTGAGAGAAAAAGAATTCTAGCTGTTCCTGGCTTTCCCGCAGAGCTTCTTCGGCCCGCCCGCGAGAGAGAATTTCTTCCTGCAATTGATTGTTGGCTGTTTTCAAGTCTTCAGTGCGCTTTTGATATTTAATTTCTAGCTGATTTTTGATTTCTTCTAGCGCTATTTCTGCCTGTTTTTTTTCGGTAATATCTTGAGTAACGACCATTCCTGCAAAAATTTCTTCCCGGTCGTTTTTGACGGGCGCAATTGTTGTTGAATAAACGCGGCCGCCGTATTTATATTCAAAATTATTCTCTTTGCCTGCCAAAGCAGCGCGATATGTAATCTCAAAAAGGGGCAAATCTTCAGGTGGCGATACTTCCCACAATGTTTTGCCTTCCAACAGTTCTTTAGACAAACCAACTACTGCCAAACCTTGGCCGTCAACCAGAGTATAGCGCAAATCGCAATCGAACAAAAACACCGAACCATTCGGATAATGTTTGATGAGAGTTCGGTACATTTCCTGGCTTTTTTCCAGAGATGCGATTAACCGAAGGCGATCGTCCTCGGTGATATCAAATTCAGTTACGGAACCCGAAAAGCCAGCATTCTCGACTGCTTTGAGTTGTGCTTCTAATTTCTGGCACAATTCTCTCTGCTGCTGCAAATCCTCTTCTAGTTGCAGAATTTTTACTTTTTGCTCTGCTACTAATGCTTCGCAGGTTTCCAGAGGTCGATCGCCCTTTGTAGGATCAATACACATAATGCTCTATGTTTTGCAGTTGCGGGCTTGAGCTTTTTCAAGCCCATACTAACAAAGCTCAAGCCTTAACTGGATTAGCAAAAGTTTTTCTTAACTTCTGCCTTCTTCCTTCATTTAGGAACTCCCGCCGTCAAGACTTCATGGCCCTCAAGTGTCACCAAAACATCATCTTCAATTCTCACGCCAATACCGCGCCATTTTTCAGGAACCTCCGGCTGTCCTTCAACTGGTTTAATATAAGGAGAAATATAAATCCCCGGTTCCACAGTCAGCACTTGTCCTGCCTGCAAAACTTGCGGATTTTCACCGTACTGATAAACGCCGACATCGTGCACATCCAGTCCCAGCCAATGACCAGTGCGGTGCATATAAAATGGCTTGTATTTCTCTTCTTTAATTATCTCTTCAATGTCGCCCACCAAAAGTTTTAAATCCATTAAGCCTTCCACCAAAACGCGCACTGCTGTTTCATGAATTTTGCTGTAAGGATTTCCCGGATATACTTGACTAATTGCCTGCAATTGTGCTTGCAAAACTAAGTCATAAATTATCTGTTGTTCAGTTGTAAATTTGCCGCTAACAGGAAAGGTGCGAGTAATATCAGCGTTGTAATAGCCACAAGCACAACCGGCATCTATTAGCAACAAATCGTTTTCCTGCATTTGGCGGTTGTTTTCGATGTAGTGGAGGACGCAGGAATTGTAACCGGATGCAACAATTGAAGGGTAAGCGGGAGTGCAGCCATTCATGCCAAAAATATGTTCGATTTCTGCTTGAATTTCATATTCGTATCTGCCAGGTTGGGCGAATTCTTGGGCGCGGTTGTGCGCTGCAACTGAAATATTAGCCGCTTTTCGCATTAATGCTAATTCTGTTTCGCTTTTCACCAGCCGCATCGGGTGTAAAATAATGTTGGAATCTTCGATTGCTGTCGGGCCTGTGCCGCGTTTCGGGTAGGTTGCCATCAAGCGCTGCCAGTGATTGAGAACTGTTTGGTCGAAACTACGATCGCGCCCGAAGTGATAGTATATTCGATCGGCTTTTTCTAAATATTTCGGCAGTTTTTCGGCAAGTTCCTTAATCGGGAAAGCTTCATCCGCGCCGTACAATTCCTTAGCCCCTTCTACTCCGGCGCGATAACCGTGCCAAGTTTCTTTTTCCAAGTCTTTTGGCTGCACAAACAACACAAATTTGTGTTCTTCGTGGTGCGGCGCGAGCACTGCTACCGCCGCAGCTTCATTGAAACCGGTTAAGTAGAAAAAATCGCTATCTTGCCGATAGGCGTATTCTACATCGTTGTGCATGACGGCTGCGGGGGCGCTGCGAAATATCGCCGTCCCACTGCCAATTTTTGCCATTAACTGTTCGCGTCTTTGCCGGTATTCGGTGGGGTTTGTCATTCGATTTTAGATTTTAGATTTTAGATTTTAGATTGAGTTTAATATTAACACTCGGCGGTTTCAAGTGCTGCTTGTCAGACTTGCACCCGCAAGCCTAGGGTTGAAGATATAGGTGATGTGTCTTTTTTCTTGGTCTACTTACTTATTTATTCTCTTGTTCTGCGATCGCCAATTTACCAGACAGAATTGGTTTAAAGCCCCAAGCCTGATCGGGAGAAATTAAAAGAAGACTATTCATTACTCTAATCTTCTTCCTTCGAGGTAGAGGTCGCTATCAACTGTCAACTGTCAACTATCAACTATCAACTGTCAACTGTCAACTGTCAACTGACAAGTATAGTCAACCAGCCGAGACAAAGACGACTTGCGATCGACTAAAATCCATCTCGGATCAAAATTCGACCAATTTTCGCCATCTTCGCTAACTCTGACAGTTCTAAACTGTCGCTGCTGGCAGTTAACTTCCATTTGCGCCAACAATTTCTCGTTACTAAACTGTTGAGTTCCTAAAATAGTTCTGACTGGATAAGAAGGAGCACCGGGAATATCCGATTTACTTAATTCAACGCTGCTGGGGTCGATGCAAATATCTACAAAACATCTTAATTTCTCGGCGCTGGCGCTCAAAGTAGTGACGGAAATTAATGTTGAAATTACTATCAAACAAATCGATGAACTCTTAATCATATAGCTGCAGGAAGAAGTTTCTTTTGACAAGCGAATTTCAAAGGTGGTACCCGCCACGTCATTTATCCGTGGAATCAATCCAAAATCTAAAATCTAAAATCCTCAAGCCCCCGCATTTATCCGTGGACTCAATCCAAAATCTAAAATCTAAAATCTAAAATCGAATGACTCGGCGGTTGAAACCGCTGCTACACAGACAAAACCCGCCTGCGCGGGTTGAATTTCTTCAGTCCGCGCAGGCGGACTTTGTTTGTATAGCAGCGAATTCTATTCGCCCTCAATATTCACTCTTCTTTTTAAAGCTGAGGAACGTATTGTTCTTTTTCAGGAACAAAAGTGTATTCAGAGACGATTAGGCGCAACTCTTCGCCGTCGATGGTTTCTTTTTCGATCAACAAATCGACTAAGCGATCGATCACGGTGCGATTTTCGCGAATAATTCGGCGGGCATCGTCGTAGCAGTGATCGACAATTGCTCGAACTTGTCCGTCAATCCGAGAGGCTATTTCTTCGGAATATTCCGATCGCGCTGTGTAGTCGCGGCCGAGGAAAATTTCGCTTTGCTGGGCTTCCAGGGCGATCGGGCCCAAGGTAGACATCCCATAGCGAGTCACCATTTGCCGCGCCATGCCGCTTACTTGCTGCAAGTCGTTGCCGGCACCGGTGGTTACTTCGGCATCGCCGAAAACTACTTCTTCGGCTGCGCGGCCACCTAAAGCACCGCTAATTCGGGCTAAAATTTGCGATCGAGAAATCAAACCTTGGTCTTCGCTGGGCATGAACCAAGTCAAGCCGCGGGCCTGTCCGCGAGGAACTAAGGTAACTTTTTGAACTGGATCGTGGGCTTGAATGATTGTACCGACGATCGCGTGGCCGATTTCGTGGTAAGCAATCAAGCGCTTGCTCTTGCTGTCTACCAAAGGAGTGCCTTCCATACCTGCTACCACGCGATCGACTGCATCGTCAATTTCGAGCATCGTAATCGCTTCTTTTCGGCGGCGGGCGGTTAAAATAGCGGCTTCGTTGAGCAAGTTAGCCAAATCAGCGCCGGTAAAGCCAGGAGTACGGCGGGCGATGGCGTCCAAAGAAATCTCTGCAGACAGCTTCTTGTTGCGCGCGTGAACTTCCAAAATTTCCAAGCGACCTTTAATATCCGGCGTATCTACGGTAACTTGGCGGTCAAAACGTCCCGGACGCAGCAACGCTGAGTCGAGCACGTCGGGGCGGTTCGTGGCAGCAATGATGATAATGCCAGTATTGCCCTCAAAACCGTCCATTTCCGTCAGCAACTGGTTCAGGGTTTGTTCCCGTTCGTCGTTACCGCCGCCGATACCTGCGCCGCGCTGGCGGCCGACTGCATCGATTTCATCGATAAAGATGATGCAAGGAGCATTTTCTTTAGCTTTCTTGAACAAGTCCCGAACGCGGGAAGCGCCGACACCGACGAACATTTCGACAAATTCCGAACCGGAGATGCTGAAGAAAGGTACGCCGGCTTCGCCTGCGATGGCTTTTGCCAGCAGGGTTTTACCGGTTCCGGGAGGGCCCACTAGCAGCACGCCTTTGGGAATCTTCGCCCCGACTGCGGTGAAGCGTTCGGGTTTTTTGAGGAATGTCACCACTTCTTGAAGTTCTTCTTTGGCTTCCTCAACGCCTGCTACGTCGTCGAACAGTACGCCTGTTTTAGCTTCCATTTGAAAGCGAGCTTTGGATTTGCCAAAATTCATGGCTTGGCCCGGGCCGCCGGGAACGTTGCCACCGCGGCGGAAGAGGAAAAACAGGCCTCCTACTAATAAGAGGGGAAACACTAGATTGCCTAAAAGTCCCCAGACAGCGCCGTCGTTGCGTAGTGGGTGAGTGTCGAAGCTGATTTTGGAGTCTCTGAGCCTAGAAACCAGTTCCGGGGCATTTGAGGGCAAGTCTACCCGCCACCGCTGCTCGTGATTGTCCAGTTCGGGATCGACTGCTAGGACAATAGCCGTCCGACCTCCGTCGTAAAGGTCAACGCTGGTCACTCGACCGGCGTTTAAGTAATCTAAGAATCTACCGTAGCTCAGGCGGGTGCTGGCGGTGTTCTTGCTCATTTCTGCGGGGGATGGGGCAAAGGCCCCCTGCCACAAGAAAAAGCCGATGACTAAGGCGGGTAAAGTCCAAAGTAGTATAGTTCGCCAAGAAATTTTCATAAATGCGGATGCCTTGAATTGGGGACAGATCGGGTAAGATCGCGGTGTCGGAGAAGTGCGACAAAAGTTTACACTCAGAATCTTAACTAAATTTAACTTAACAATGCACTCTCAGGCAACAGGCCGTATTGCCGCGATCGATCGAGAATACTCCTCGACCGAAACCATCCAGGGTACAAGCCCCCGGACCGCGGCCCCTGTTGTCGCCTCTAAAATCTAAAGTCTAAAATCTAAAATCTAAAATCTAAAATCTAAAATCTAAAATCTATTAAGGGCGATCGTCCCGAATATAATGTTTGGTGCTGATTTCGATACCGATCTAGGTAGAGTTAGAAGAATCGCCGCTTTCACCCACTGTCTTTAAGCGTGGCAGTGTCAAGGGATAAGGCATGATAATGGTGAGGCTCAGTGAGGTAACACATTTCAATGACAACTAGACAGCTTGTTCCTAATTCGGCTATGCTGACCCAGCAGACTAAAGTCGCTTCTAACAAATCGATTATTAGTGCTGATTTGGGTCGGACGGCAACTAAAGCTTGCGTGAGTCGCAACCCGAGTAGCGTTGTTTTCATCCCTGCCAACGTGGCTACTATGCCCGTGGAAAAGGTGCGGGGTGGCAGCTTTGAGTCCAAAGCAACAGACCCTCTGTTGGATATGTGGCTGGAGTACCAGGGCAAGGGTTACGCTATAGGTCAATTGGCTGCAGATTTTGGCGCTAATCTCGGTGGCGCTGACCAGTCGAAAGTAGTAGATGCTTTGGTTAAGGTCTTTTCCTGTGCTGGATATTTCCAGATGAAGGGCGAAATAGCAGTTGTGCTGGGTTTGCCGTTTTATTCGCAGGATCAGTTTGAGAAGGAAAAGGAAGAGATTATCAGCCAACTGCGCTCTCCCCACGTTGTGGTGTACCGGGGCGAGCGTGTCGATATTAATATCAGTCACGTTTGGGTGATGCCGGAAGGGTTCGGCAGCCTGATTTGGTGCGAGGCTCAAGATAACAAGGAGTTTACGCCGGAGTTGCCCGAACTGTCGGTGGCTGTTGTGGATATCGGACACCAAACTACCGATTTGTTAATGGTCGATCGTTTCCGGTTCGCCCGGGCAGCTTCTAAGAGCGATTCCTTCGCAATGAACAAGTTCTACGAACAAGTTGCCTCAAAGATTCCGGGAGCAGACCCTCAATCTCTGTCTTTACTGGAAGCGGTGAATAAACCGGAAGGCCAGCGTTTCTACCGTCCGAGAGGAGCGACTAAGCCGACTAATTTAGATCCGATTATTAAGGATTTGCGAGAGGCTTTCGCTAACGAACTGTCCGAACGTTTGGTGCAGTGGCTGCCGGAACGTGTGACGGATGTTGTTCTGACTGGCGGGGGCGGCGAGTTTTTCTGGGAGGTGTTGCAACCTTTGCTTAAAGACGCCAATCTTAAGGCTCACTTGGCTCAGCCTTCCCGGAAAGCTAATGCTTTGGGACAGTTTATTTATGCTGAGGCTCAGCTAGCCACGATTAAGTAACGCATTAAGGCTTGAACCCTATGGCACTGTGGGCAAAAAATAAGGCGAATTTCTCGGTGGCGTTTACGGAAGATGCTGCGGATCAAACTTTGCTGGCCGCTATTGAAAAAGAGTTGGCTTTCACCAAGTATCAGACTTTCAGCAATCTCTGCAAGCAGGCTTTGTGGCAGTTTTTGTCTGTATCTGAGTCTACTAGCTCTACACAGAGCTTTCAGCGGTTGGAACAGCGTATTGCTGAACTTGTGGTCAAATTTGCTGAGTTTGAGCACAATGTTTCGGCAGAGGAATTAAGCCGTTTGGAGGGACTGGAACATCACCTGAGTAAACTCAGCGCGCAGTTGGATCAATTGCAGGGGAGTGTTAACAGTAAGTTTGCTCAAGTTTCTTTTGCCCCAGTTTCAAAAGTAGTAGAGCCTGGCCCCATTGAGTCTGAGCCTGTCGCGGATGATAATGTAGTGTCTGATGCTGAAGTTGCTCCTCCTCGGAATTCCGATCCTTTGTTGGAGCGTTTAAGTTCTTTGTTACCCCAAGATTTCTAAAATGAGGTAGACCCAGGCTTAAAAGCCTTGAAATGTAATGTTAGTGGCCCGCTGTTGGCAGCCGGTACTGAATACAGAAACAAAGCGATCGCTCTTTTGAAAAAAAAAGGGCGATCGCTTTGTTATATCAATTCATCTGCGTTAATCTGTGTTTATCTGCCCTCATCTGCGGTTAAAAAATAATTTCGTAACCGCAGATGACAAGAGATTAACGCTAATTCACGCAGATGAAGAGAAGAAAGATAGGAATAATTCCGATGCTAACAGATTTATTTGATATTATTTGTCATTTGTCAGTTTACAGTTGACTTTGGTCGGTTTTCTGTGGTTACAAATTACAAATTACCAATTACCATTATTCGATCAATCCTAATTTTTGTAATCGCGAACGAATGGCACTAGGCTGTCGCTGAAATCTCTGAGCTAATTCGTCAATTTGTTGACCGCTAGCATATTCTTTTTTCAAATTTTCGTCTTCATCCTGACTCCACTTGACGTAAGCTCTGGGATATTTCTGGCGAATTTTCTCATTCTGGGTTTTAGGTCGATAACCATTCTTTTGAGCGGCATTCAAACCCGAACCAAACTGTGGGTTAATTTCCCCACTGCGACTAGCTAGCGCCTCTTGCACGCGGCTGGGAATCACAGCAATTTCTTCTGAGAGTTCAGCCAAAGCATTGTCTACTTTTTGCTGAAGTTCTGTTAGCTGCCGCTGCTGCAAACTGCCCCACTGCGGTAGTTCGTTGATAAACTGCTGCAAGTCGAGAATTATTGTTGTCAAAGTTTCGACTTGTTGCAACTCCGGCCGCTGTTTGAATTGGCGGCTGGTGAGTTCGATCTCGCTTTGAATCATTTTAATAGTTTTTTCTAAAATTATTAGTCGCTGGCGCAGGTTCTCAATGGCTGAAATGAGAGAGTGTACGTTTTCTCCAGGCCCAACACTGAGATTTTCGCGAGATGTTTGAGCAACAGCTTCGTCTAAAGCATTTACAGCAAGTTGCAATTGCTCGATCGCGCGATCGGTAGTAGCTGCTTGTTGATTTACGCGATCGAACGTGGCCGCCGTACTTGCTTTAACTTGCTGGTGCAGCTTCTGCCGGTTCACAAAATTCAACACCAATGAAATCACTACAGGCACTTGAGCATAAACGCTCTGCCCCCAAACCAAACTAACAGCCAATCCCACAGCAGAGGCAGCAATAAAAACCACTTCAGCAGTTTCTAACAAATTGCTCGACTTGGGATTTTGGATTTTGGTGGGTGAATTGGATGATGACATAGGCTAATACCATTTTAGATTTTAGATTTTAGATTTTAGATTTTAGATTGGGAATGACTGAGGAAGCTCGGAGTTTGGATCGCGAACCTATAGTTGCATTATTTTTTTCAACTGGTACAAGTATGCGGATAAAAATAAAGTAAGCGCGAGCGCACCTATCCGGTATGGAATCGGACGCCGACCCCCAAATTAGCAGTGGTGAAAAACAGATTAAGTTTTTTATTCACAGCCATCTAATTAAATATATTAAATCTGCAAAATTAGTCGAGCTAAAGTGAAATAAATCAATACCCCAAGGACATCAACTGCGGTGGTAATAAAGGGAGCAGACATTAAAGCGGGGTCTAAACCCAAAGAACGAAATAGAAACGGCAGAGCTGAACCGGCAATAGAAGCTAAAATTGCGATCGCAAACAAACTCACTCCTACCGCGAGTGCCACTGCTAAACTCCCTTGCAGAGTATAAGCCCAGCCCGTCGCTACAGTCCCCAATATAGCTCCTAGCAGCGCTCCCGCCATCCCCTCGCGAACAATTACTTGAAACGGGCCCATTGCTGTAATTTCATCAGTGTTCAAACCGCGAATTACAACAGTTGAGGACTGAGCTCCGACATTGCCTCCAGTGCCAGTCAACAGGGGAATAAAGGCTGCTAGGGCGACTACTTGGTGCAAAATATCTTCTTGAGCTCTAATAATTGCGCCGGTGACAGTATTAGTTAAAAGCAGAACAAACAGCCACACGACCCTTTTCCGGGCAACGGTGATTAAATCGGTCTGAAAATAATTATCACCGCCGGACTGGACACCGCCCAAGGTATAAATATCTTTGGCTGCTTCTTGTTCTAAAATGTCGATCGCGTCGTCAACTGTAATGATGCCGACCAGACGCTGTTCGCGGTCTACAACGGGCACAGCTAAAAAATCGTAACGCTGGATCAGCCTAGCGACTTCTTCTTGATCCGTGCCAGTTTGAACAGAAACTACGTCGCGGGTCATAATTTCGCCGACAGTTTTGTCGAGGGGGGAAGTGACTAAATCCCGCAAAGATAAAATACCGGTCAAGCTGCGTCCGGCGTCGGTGACGTAAAGAGAATAAATTGTTTCGGTAGTTTTAGCCAAAGAGCGAATTCGGTCTAAAGCTTGGGCGACGGTAAAGCTTTCTTTCAGAGAAATGTATTCTGGGGTCATGATCCGACCGGCGGTACTGGCTTCGTAACCCAACAGTTGAGCCGTAGCTTCGCGTTCCGTTGGGCTCAATTCCCCCAACAGGCGACGGACTAATATTGCCGGCAGTTCGTCAAACAGTTTAGCTCGATCGTCCGGGGACATTTTGTCTACAATGTCAATGACTTCTTGGCGTTTGAATTTTTCGCAGAGGGACTGCTGAACGCTGGAGTCGAGATATTCGTAAACTGCGATTGCTTCGTCTTTGGAAAGCAAGCGGAAAGCTATTACTTGCATGGTTTCTGGCAAACCTTCGATAGCTTCAGCTATGTCTGCTTCCTGCACCGGGTGCAAAATCGCTTTTGCTCCTTTAAAGTCTCCTTCTTCCAACAGGGCCCTTAACTGCGATCGAACTAATTCCCGGAGTTCTTTTCGCGCGTAGGTGGGTAGAGAAGACGATTGATAATTTTTTTCTGTTGTCACTGATGACCCTCCTAAACCTGTGCTGCGCGCCTTCCTGAATCCAGTTTAGAGCCTATTGACGCCACTGGTTGCAGCGATCGGACTTGCCCTGACAAGATCCGCACCTGACCCCTATTCTTCTGGTGCGCGCCGAGCACCTTGCGCGATTTAGGATCAAATACATTTATCTTGATCTGCGACACTCATCGGTAGGAAAGGAGAATTGCGTCCGAGCACTTTTTCCAACAGGTTCGTCGCACTTTGATTGCGAATATAATTATTGACTGTTTCTTGCCATTCAGTGTCACTTGCTGGCAAGATCATGCCGTAAGAAATGCAGGTTAAAGGCTGCTCCGGTATAACAGAATATTGGCTGGGAGTTAAACCCTGTCTCAGCGCTTCTCCTACTAACAGCATTCCGTCGCTAGCGAAGGCATCGATTGCTCCTGATACTGCATCTTTTACACCCGACTGTCTGCCCGCGATACCTTCATAAATTCGCTGGTTGGCTAGTTGATATCGGCCTGCAATGAATTGTTGGGTAACAGAACCGCTTAGCACGCCAATGGTCACGTCTTGCAGGAATCCCGAAGGGTTGACTCTCAGTCTGTTTTCTGGCTTGACTAACAGATAAGTGCCGCTGTATAAAAAAGGCAGTGAATATGCAATCCCGTTGGGAGGATTTTTTAGAATTGTATTAGGCCCGCATTCTAGGTGAGTCCGCTTGCTGGTTACGCTGCGGAAGCGCCCTTTTTCCGCTGATTCGTTTAGATCTGTTTCTACTTTTTCTAAGCGGATGGAGCGATTTAATTTTTTTTCTAAGTCAGCTCGGAAAAGTTCTAAGCCTTCCATGCAAACTCCTTGCCATTTTTCACCTTCTAAGTAGCCGAAGGGAGGGGCATCTTTTCGGATGCCAACTTTTAGAATGCCGGTTTGCCGAATTTCTTCCAGTGCTGTCTGGGCTGAGGCAACTGTAGGTAAAGCTGCAGGAAATAATATCGAAAATATGGCTGTAAATGCTGCGAACTTGAGGTTTTTCTTGGTTAGCGTTGAGTTCATTTGTTCAGCATCCGAATAGATATTTTACGGGTTTTTAATATAATACGCAAAAAAACCATATTGTCAATATATTTGGGTGGTTGTATTTTGGGTGAGCGGTGTGTTGTTGGTGGTGCGATCGGCTAACTTCAACCAGCACCGTCTAAAATTAAGTTTCGGGGGCTACGTAAACCTTTTTTCTGCCGCGTCACGGGTTATACACACAAAGAAGTTTTGGGCAAGAATTGGTTTGACAACTTATTACCTTGCTATAGTCAACAATTAATTAAAACTGTCAATATCACCTGCCAGCAGTGATAGTGAATCCCCTCGCTCCAGCTATACTTCCTGTTCAAACTACCAATGTGTTGGGCTGGGATTTAGACTCTCAAAGCAAGGAACAGGGAACAGGAAGGGATCATCTCAATGAAAGCAGCCCAGCCCAAAATTGGAGTTTTGAGGCAGGAGGAAAGAGGAACAAGGAATGAGGAAGAAGGAATGAGCCAAAAGAAGTGTTTTTACACATATGAGATGCTCTTGAACAGGAAAACCCTTTTATGTAGGAATGGGTTTCAAAAGCTGCATCTGAATAGTGTAGAATTATAACACACCAGAGGGGACATTAGAAGGTGCGTATTGTGGGATAAAAATTCTCTGCGATCTTAATTTTATTACGTAATGTTTAAAATTGTATCTTTTCCTTAACCCTTTTATATTCTTTACCAAATCTTTATTTTGTTTCGAGAGTCTTGTTATGGTTGCTTCTAGCGAGCTTAGAGCACTTTGCAACAACAGTGAAATACCCTTTAGTTAAAAAAGAGGTCTTTATGACACACTGCCCCTGCTGCTCCAATCAAATGCTGCGTCACGTTTGCGATCGCCAAATCTACTGCTTTTGTCGTCAATATTGGCAAACAATACCTATCTACAATCTGAACAGATGTGGCTCATCGCCCTCTATAAATCTAGTTAAACGGCTAGGGGTTAAGGAACAACATTCCTTACAGAGGGAAGTTAACTGATCAACTTAGCGGGTATAAAGTTTAGAGAGTGCCTTATCGCTAACTGGTTTTCAGGCTCAATACTTAGTTTTATTGCATCATTGAATTACCTAAGTATAGCCCAAAAAATTGCAGACAGCTCTATTCATCTATTGCTTAATTTATGGTAATCCCTCGACGCAAAGTAATTATCAGTTTAGACCAAACAAAACTTAAACGATTGCTACCTCTTTTGCTTGGTGTGGTGGCTTCTCTTGCTGTTTTATTTACGTGGCAACAGCTAACCATCAACGGACAAATTCACATGGAGCAGTTAATTCAGCAGGAAGCCAATGCGATTCAGTCACAACTGAGCGAAGGATTATCAATTCGGGTGTTAACACTTCGGCAAATGGCGAATCGCTGGCAAGCTAATGGCGGTACACCAAAGGCTCTTTGGGAAGCCGATGCTGAGGCTTATTTAAAGGATTTCTACGGTTATCAGGCGATCGCATTAGTCGATCCATCATTTCAAGTGCGATGGGTTGTGCCACTAGCTGGGAATGAGGCAGCCCAAAACCTAGAGTTTAATCGGGAACTGCGTCGCAAAATCAGTTTGCAAGTAGCTCGTGATTTGCGTCAACCTATCTTAAGTCGCAAGATTTCACTCGGTCAAGCGGGTCAAGGAATTCTAGCAAATTTTCCTTTATTTGTAGGTGAACGTTTTGATGGGTTTATTGTCGGAGCTTTTGAGTTTAAAACTCTATTTGAAAGTATTTTAAAAGTCTCACCAGGGTACAAGGTGGCTATTTATGATGGCACAAGTTTGCTCTACGGTCAAGAGTCTTTTTCTCAAAATTCCGATCGTAAAACAGTTGTAGTGAAAGCCTATGGTGTAGACTGGAGAATAGATGTTTGTCCAGATTTAGATTTAGTAGAAAGAGTCAAGTTTTATTGGCCTAGAATTGTATTAATTGGTGGCTTAGTTTTAGTGGGGCTGCTGATGTGGGTCATGTATCTCGCACAAGTTAGTTATTGCAAAGTCGATAAATTCAAAAAAGCCAATCGCCAGTTGCAATGGGAAATTCACCAGCGACAACAGGCAGAAATTGCGATCGCTCGACTAGCTGCGATCGTTGAATCTTCGGAAGATGCCATTCTCAGTAAAGATTTAGAGGGTGTAGTTACAAGTTGGAATGTAGGAGCAGAAACAATTTTTGGCTATACAGCGGCCGAAATAGTAGGGCAATCAGGGAAAAAACTGATTCCTGCAGACTATCGAGATGAGGAAAACGAAATTCTCACCAAAATCCAGCGAGGAGAACGCATCGAACACTACGATACAAAGAGGCTGAGGAAAGATGAAACATTAATCGATGTCTCGATGAGTGTCTCCCCCATTAAAGACCAAGCAGGGAATATAATTGGAGTCTCAAAGATTGCCCGGAATATTGCTGACCGCAAACAAGCAGAAGCAGCACTACGTGAAAGTGAAGAACGCTGGGAACTTGCTGTACGCGGGACTAACGACGGCATTTGGGATTGGAATGTTCAAACCAACGAGGTCTTCTTCTCTAGTCGCTGGAAGGAAATGCTGGGCTATGAAGACCACGAAATCCAAAACATTGTAGACGAATGGAGTAAGCGGGTACATCCCGATGATTTGGGATGGGTGATGCAAGCCATTCAAGACCATTTTGCCAAGAAAACTCCTTTTTATATCACAGAACATCGCGTTCGCTGCAAAGATGGTTCCTACAAGTGGATTTTGGATCGGGGTCAGGCACTTTGGGATGATGCAGGTAACGTAATTCGGATGACTGGCTCTCACACCGACATTACCGAGCGCAAGCAAGCTGAAGCTGCTTTACAGGTAAGCGAAGCCAGATATCGGCAATTGATCGATAACTTAAATGCGGGTTTTGTGATTCATTCGACAGATACCAGCGTCCAATTATGTAATGAAACGGCCGCTGAATTACTAGGGTTTTCAATGGATCAAATGCTGGGAAAAACCGTGAGCGATCCGGCATTGCATTTGGTGCGGGAAGATGGCAGCGTTATGCCCCTAGAGGAATATCCCGTGAATCAGGTTTTATCAACTGGAAGTTCCCTCAAAAATTATGTTTTAGCAATTAAAAAAGAAATTAATAATTTTGTTTGGGTATTAGTTAATGCCTACCCAGAATTCGATAAGAACGGTCAAATAAAACAAGTGGGAGTTACGTTTATTGATATTAGCCAACGCAAAAAAGTAGAGCTGGAAATCCAACAAACTCGCAATTTCTTACAAGCACTGCTGGATAATCTACCGATTGCGGTTTTTGTTAAGGACGCACAGCCTAAACAATTTGGCGTATTTCAGTTTTGGAATAAAACCAGCGAACGGTTATTTGGCATTTCAGCCGAACAAGCGATCGGCAAAAGTGGCTATGATTTTTTCCCCACAGAACAGGCTATCTTTTTTGACCAAAAGGATAGAGAAGCCTTTGAGAAAGGTAAGAGTGAGGATATTCTCGAAGAAGTTATTGACAGTCATAGTTTGGGAAAACTTTGGCTGCATACGGTGAAGATTCCCATTTACGACGAGCAGCATCAGCCACAGTACCTACTTTGTTTTTCAGAAGATATCACAGATCGCAAACACGCAGAAGCAGAGCTTAGAGAACTGAGTGAGGTGATGAAAAATGCGGTGTCCGGCATTTCCAAAGTGGATGTACAAGGACGTTACCTCTATGTGAATAAAGCTTATGCTGACGTGACAGGCTATCAGCCAGAAGAAATGATCGGGATGTCTTGGGAAAAAACCGTACATCCCGATGAGTTGGAAAAACTGGTTGCGGCCTATTGGCTGATGGTGCAAGAGGGCAGAGTTGAAGTTGAAACGAAAGGAGTCCGTAAAGACGGTTCGGTTTTTTATAAGCAATTGGTGATGATTTCAACTTACGACGAACAGCACCAATTTATGGGGCATTACTGCTTCATGAAAGATATTAGCGATCGCAAAAAAGCAGAACTTGCCCTAGAACAGGAACTCCTGCGGACTAAAACACTTTTCAACACTTCAATGGATGGTGTTGTGGTCATGAATCGCCTCGGAAAAGTCGTCGAAGCCAGCCCCAGTTTTGCGCGGATGCTGGGTTACAGCCTAGAAGAAACCATGAATATGAGTGTCTTTGATTGGGATGCTCAATTGACAAAAGAAGAACTACAGCTTTTCATCCTCAGAGACGAGATTGTTCCTCTGTTTCAGACGCGACATCGCCGCAAAGATGGTTCCATCTATGATGTGGAAATTAGCTGGGATCGGGTAGAATTAGAAGGTGAAATGATGAACTTCTGTATCTGCCGGGATATCACGGAACGCAAACAAGCGGAAATTGATTTACAAATCTCTCAATCGCGATTTGCAGGAATTTTAGAGATTGCCAGCGATGCGATTATTTCTATCAATACCAATCAGCAAATTACTCTGTTTAACAAAGGAGCAGAACGAATTTTTGGTTACGCGGCTGAGGAAGTTTTAGGGAAACCCCTGGCGATGTTGATGCCCTCGCGCTTTGCAGAGGTTCACCATCAGCACATCAGCGAGTATGCCCACAAGGGAGCCTATGCAAGGCAAATGGCACAGCGAGGAGCCATTTTTGGACGGCGCAAAGATGGCACAGAGTTTCCGGCAGAGGCTTCCATTTCCAAAATCGAGATCGGCGGTGAAATTATTTTTACTACCTTTCTGCGAGATATTACGGCTCGCCAACGCAGCGAAGCGGAACGTCAACAAGCAGAACAGGCACTCCGAGAGAGTGAAACTCGCTTCCAAGCCTTCATGAATCACAGCCCTGCTGTTGCCTGGATTACCGATGAAAATGGTGTAATGCTCTATGCCAGCCAGACTTATCTCAATACCTTGGAGTTACCCAGTGAGGATGTGATTGGAAAATCCATTTTTGAACTTTACCCTGCCGCCTTCGCCCAACAATATCTAGACAATATCCAAACGGTTGTTGAAACCAACGAGCTAATTGAAACGATTGAGATGGCGTCCCGTCGAGATGGGACTCTGGGTGAGTTTTTGGTTTACAAATTTCTCATCCCCGACTTACCTGGGCAAATGCTAGTAGGTGGTGTGGCGATCGATGTGACGCGACAGCATCAAGCTGAAACCGCCTTACAACTGAGTGAGGAACGCTTGAAACTGGCACTAGAAGCTTCTGGAGATGGACTATGGGATTGGGACATTGAAACTGGAAAACTTTACGTGAATTCCTACTACCAGGAGATGTTGGGTTACAAGCCGGGTGAATTGGTGATGGATGTGAACGTCTGGGAACAGATGATTCACCCTGATGATAAATTCTGGGTTTTTGAGGCTCTCCATAGTAACTTGCAAGATAGCTCAGTTAAGTATGCCTTTGACTATCGTGTGCGTTGCAAGTCAGGTGAGTGGAAGTGGATCGCTAACTACGGGAAAGTCGTTGCCTACGATGAAGATGGTAAGCCTTTACGGATGATTGGAACGCACAAAGACATTAGCGATCGCAAACAAAAAGAACTGGCACTGCAGCACGCAATGGAAGCAGCAGAAGCAGCGAACTTGGCAAAAAGTACCTTCCTAGCCAATATGAGCCACGAATTACGCACTCCTCTCAACGTAATTCTAGGATTTGCTCAGGTGATGACCCATGACCCATCCCTAACTCCCAACCAAAAACAAGACCTGCAAACAATTCGACGGAGTGGAGATCACCTCTTGAGTTTGATTAACGATGTGCTGGATCTCTCGAAAATTGAATCGGGACACTGCACAGTTGAACAAAGCGGATTGGACTTAATTGCGCTGCTGCATTCCCTGCGAAATATGTTGGCGGAACGAGCAACTTCTAAAGGACTTAACCTTTGTTTCGAGATTGCGCCAGAAGTTCCCCAATTTATGCTTGTCGATGCTCAAAAACTGCGCCAGGTTTTGCTGAATCTGCTGAGTAATGCCATCAAATTTACCGATCGAGGAAGCATTACTTTGCAAGTCAGCATTGAGGCTTGCGGTACAGTGGCATTAAGCACAACTCGGCCGATTCTCCAGTTTGTAGTCGCTGACACAGGTTTAGGGATTGCACCGATCGAACTCGATACCATCTTCGATGCGTTTGTGCAAGCTCAAGCTGGGAAGCGATCGACCGGCGGTACGGGGCTAGGTCTAACCATTAGCCGCAAATTGTTGGAACTCATGGGCGGAAAAATTTCTGTCAGCAGCACTGTGGGACAGGGGAGTACCTTCACCTTTACCCTTCCCGTCAGCCCCATCAGTGGAGTTAATGTTACACCCGAAGAGAATAATCGCCTCGTGATTGGGCTGGCTGCAGGTCAACGGGATCATCGCATTTTGGTGGTTGACGATCAAGCAGAAAATCGCTTGCTAATGGTCAGATTACTGACACAATTAGGATTAGAGGTAAAAGAAGCTACCAACGGACAGCAAGCTGTGCAGATTTGGCAACAATGGCAACCCGACCTAACCTGGATGGACATTCGGATGCCCGTGTTAGATGGATACGAGGCTACGAAGCAAATTCGGGCAATGGAAGACGGACAGAACAGTATCATTATTGCACTTACGGCCCAGGCTTCCCAGAGCGATCGCGCGCTCGCCTTGGCTGCTGGCTGCAACGACTACATCAGCAAGCCGTTCCGGGAACAGACCCTATTTCTTAAGATGGCGGAATACCTAGGTTTAGAGTATGTATATCAGGAAGAGGAAACAGAAAAAGGGGAACGGGGAACAGATGGTTTTCCTTCTTACCTCTGTTCTGTTGCCTCTTCCGTTTCAGATTCCCTCGATCCAATGCTTCTGGCGACATTACCAAAAGTATGGGTGGTGCAGTTGGAAGATGCTGCTTTATGTGGGGATGATGTTGCGATAATTGAACTGGTAGCTCAACTTTCCTCGGAACTCGCTCAATTCGGTACTCATCTGACGGAACTCGCCAACCAGTATCAATTTGAGAAAATCATTAATCTAATTCAAGGTAATTTCCCAAGTGGAATTCCTCCATTGGATTTATAAGCTGTTGTGCAGTTAAACGTTTGATTAGGACTAGGGAATTAGGAACAGCCAACAATAAATAATACAATTTAGTTATTGGTAATTCTTGACCAAAGTCTCCTTAATTTTTATTGAAAATTACTGCTATAATGCCTCATAAAATTACCAAAATTTCCCAAATCCCTCCTTTAACTTTAACAAGTTTAGAGGAATGCAGCCAAGAATCCGTGTATGATGCCGGTCATATTCAGCCCCACGGAATCGTTTTATTGATGCAAGGAAAAAGCCTCAATATTTTACAAGCGAGCGAAAATGTAGAACAGTTTTTTGGCATTTCTGCCCAAGAATTGCTAGGTCAGCCATTACCAGATTTATTGGGTCACGAGCAAGTACAAGAAATTGTCAGGCATCTCAATCAAGAAGAAGTCAACATTCATAATACTTTCGAGCTAAAAATACCTCTAAAAGACGGCAAAATTCAAACATTTAGAAGCACACTGCATCAACTACCAGATGAGTTGATTCTGGAGCTAGAACCCCAATTGACTATTGAAAATAATCATTCAATAGATTTTTATCAGCGTCTGCAAACAGTTATCCTCAACTTTCGTAGTGCGCTCAATATTTCGGATTTAGCTCAAACCATTGCTAAAGAAGTAAAAGCCATGACCGGTTTCAATCGCGTGATGATCTATCGTTTTGAAGCAGATGAGCATGGCGTGGTGATTGCTGAAGAGAAAGAAAGCTATCTAGAAAGCTACCTGGGATTGCATTACCCGGCGATCGATATTCCCGTACCCGCCCGCAAATTGTTTTACAGCAATTGGGTGCGCCAAATTCCCAATATCAATTACACCCCGGCCCGCCTAATTCCTACCAACAATCCCCTAACCGATACACCCCAGGATCTAAGTGCTTGTGTGTTAAGGGGAGTATCTCCCTGCCACATTGAATATTTGCAGAATATGGGAGTTGCTGGGACACTGACGATTTCGTTAATTGACGATCGGCGCCTCTGGGGATTAATTGCCTGTCACCATTACAGCTCGCGATTGGTAGATTACGAAACTCGCAAAACCTGTGAATTTTTAGGACAATTTGCCTCGATCGAACTGGTACATCAGCAAGAGCGAGAATTGAACGTTTACCGATCGCAAGCGAAAACTATTCAGGATCAACTTCAGCAGGCGTTCCGGCGAGATTCTAATTTTATCGAACAGGTGTTGACCGAAAATGCTTCTCAATTGCTAGATTTAGTTCATGCTCAGGGAGCTGCAATTATGCTCGATGGTCGTCTGACATTGGTGGGTCAAACACCATCTGAAGCTGAGGTTGACGAACTCCTGCAATGGTTGCTGGAACAGAACAAAGAACGAGTATTTGCAACAGCTTCTTTGTCTCAGTTGTATCCCCAAGCGAAGCAATTCAAAGAGCGAGCTAGCGGTGTTTTAGCAATCTCAATCTTCTTATGCTACGCCATACAAAAGTCATACCATATCCTTTGGTTCCGACCCGAACAAATTCAAACCATAAACTGGGCAGGTAATCCACAGGATGCTGTGTCGATCGACGAAATTGGAAAAATGCACCTGTGTCCCCGCAAATCCTTTGGACTGTGGCAAGAGACAGTGCGGGAGATGTCTTATCCGTGGCAAATTGCAGAGTTAGAAGCTGCTGCTGAAATGAGACATATCCTCATGCTGGCGGTGTTAGAATTTTCGCAAGCTGCCCTAGAACACGCTGCAGAAAGGGCAGCTATAGCCAACCGTGCCAAAAGCCAGTTCCTTGCCAACATGAGCCACGAGCTCAGAACGCCACTCAACGCCATTCTGGGATTTACCCAGCTTATGAACCGCAGCCCCTATATTCCAGAAGAATTTCAAGAGCATTTAGGGATCATTACCCGTAGTGGAGAACACCTGCTGACACTGATCGACGATGTTTTGCAAATGTCTAGGATTGAAGCAGGGCAATTGGTACTAAGTGCAAGCTGTTTTAATCTGCATCGACTGCTGGGTTCTATTAACGAGATGTTCACCCTCAAAGCGGGTGAGAAAGGGTTACATCTAAGCAGCGAGTGGGATGCTACTGTCCCCCGTTATGTCTGTGGCGATCAAGCAAAACTTCGCCAAATCTTGATTAATCTGCTGGGGAACGCGATCAAATTTACAACAGCAGGAAGCATAGCCCTGCGCGGACGAGCTTTTTCATCAGATGATATGCCATCCGGTACAAATGGCGATCGCGCCACTCATCAACCCGACGTTCAACCAACTATTACCCTGTGTCTCGAAGTTGAGGATACCGGATCTGGCATTTCCCCCTCAGATTTAGAATCAATTTTTGACGCATTCATCCAAACCAATCGCGGTCGTCACGATCGAGGAACAGGTTTAGGACTGTCTATCAGTCGTGAGTTTGCGCGTCTGATGGGAGGCGATATCACCGTGCGAAGCACCCTGAATCTAGGCTCGACTTTTACCTGCCAAGTCGTTTTGGAACTACCAGAGTCCGTTGATTTAGAGGAACCTGAAATTAGCGATCGGATTATCGGGATCGAACCTGGGCAACCTATCTACCGAATTCTAGTAGTAGAAGACGTTCCAGAAAATCGGCAACTGCTGGTGACGCTGCTGGAATCAGTTGGGTTTGATGTGTGTGCGGTGGAAAATGGGGTAGAGGCGATCGCTTGTTGGCAAACATGGCACCCTGACCTGATTTTGATGGACATTCAAATGCCTGTCATGGATGGTTATGAAGCGACGAGACAGATTCGAACACAACAGTCATTAGTCATGAGTCATGAGTCATCAGCAGGTAACTCAGGGCAAATGTCACAGGACAAAAGACAAATTACACGCATCATTGCCCTCACTGCCTATGCTTTTGAAGACGATCGTATCGCCAGCCTGCAAGTCGGTTGCGATGACTACATTGCCAAGCCGTTTACTGAAGACACACTTTTCAACAAAATAGCTCATCACTTGGGCGCCCGCTACTGCTACGCCGAAAAAGCTGGGCCAGACTCATCAGCTTCCCCAGCAAAGATATTTACTCCTGACTTGAAAACCATGCCAACCAAGTGGATTGCAGAAGTTCATGAAGCAGCACTAGATCTTAGTGATAATAAGCTTTATGAACTTATTGCTCAAATTCCCAAGGAGAAACAAGATTTCATCGCGGCGATGACATCTTTGGTGGATAACTTTCAGCTTGAAGCGATCGCAACTCTCACCCAGATTTAGGAATAAGACCATGACAGCTTTATTCAAACTTGCGGCCCAAACGAATATTCTCATCGTCGATGATACCCCAGACAATCTGCGCTTGTTAGCCAAAATTCTAGAGTCACAGGGCTATATTGTGCGTAAAGCGCTCAACGGCCGAATGGCACTCCAAGGTGTTCAGCGCGATCCACCGAGCCTGATTTTACTTGATATTAATATGCCGGAGATGAACGGGTACGAAGTCTGCCAAAAGTTAAAAGCATCGGAAACGAGTTCTCAGATACCGGTTATTTTTATCAGTGCGCTCGAACGACTGGAAAACAAGGTACGAGCCTTTGAACTGGGGGGTGTAGACTATATTACCAAACCATTTCAAGAGCAGGAAGTGCTGATGCGAGTAAAAAATCAATTACTCATCCAACAGCAACGCCAACAACTGATAGAACAAAATCAACGTTTAGAACACGAAATCCAGGAACGTCTGAGGGCAGAAGCCGAAGTAAGGCAGCTATCTGTGACCGATGAATTAACTGGATTATATAACCGACGAGGCTTCTTTTTACTAGCAGATCAACAACTAAAAATTGCTCGACGCACGCAAACATCCTATTTTATTTTGTTTGCTGACTTAGATGGTTTGAAAAAGATTAACGACACTTTAGGACACGAAATGGGAGACAGAGTAATCGTTGACGCAGCTCAAATATTGAAGCAAACCTTTCGTGAGGCGGATATTGTGGCTCGACTGGGAGGAGATGAATTTGCTTTATTTATTCCTAACTTTTCTGGCGATCCATCTACTAATTTCCATTCTCGGCTGCAAGAAAATATAGATCGCTTTAATCAACAGTCCGAGCGAGCTTATATATCAATAAGTCTTGGTGTGGAGTTTGGCGATTTAAACAATGAATTTTCATTAGAACAATTGCTGGCAAAGGCTGACAAACTCATGTACGAGCATAAACGCACCAAACGCTGTTTAAATCCTCAACCGTTCTTTTGATAACAAGGATATTGGAGCGCCATAAGCATTATTTATTAAACGTGAGTTCAACCGAGAAAGAGTAAACTGAAAACAAGATAGGTAAACAGCTTGCAGACTTTAGCCCCTGGGCCGGAAAACACGATGCAGTACACATCATCACACCTAAACCTGACAGGGTACCAACCGGGTTAAAAGCTCTCTCTGTATTAGGTTAATGGTGTGATAAAAAGATGTCGTAGGTATTGTCCAAAATCCTGAGCTAAAATTGACTGACTGATGCTGTATGGGTGGATAGTTTGCCTACAGTTGCATTCTTTTTTTAAACTGGTATTATTGGCACCAAGCGATTTTATCTATTTTCCTAATCGCGCTAAAATGATGCCTAACTGAACTGCAATTACTCCTAGTATGGCACTGCCTGCCCAGTAAAAAGCGGCGATGCGGTAAGATCGATCGCGCCATAAGACATTCGTCTCTAAACCGTAAGTTGAAAAAGTAGTATAAGCACCCAAAAAGCCCGTTGCTACCATTAACCGTACTTCCGACGGAATAGTCACCACCCGTTCAAAAGCGAGGGTGATAAAAAATCCCATAGCCAAGCAACCCGTGATGTTAATAAAAAAAGTTCCGTAGGGAAAAGCCGTCCCGAAACGATTGGCAAACCACAAGGTGATATAATACCGGCTCAAAGCGCCGGCAACGGCACCTAAACTAATTGCGATCGGGTGGCGCAGATTCGGGTCTTGCAGCATACAGCTATTAAATATTTGG
This sequence comes from Microcoleus sp. AT9b-C3, assembly GCF_036705485.1. Lineage (NCBI taxonomy): Bacteria > Bacillati > Cyanobacteriota > Cyanophyceae > Oscillatoriales > Microcoleaceae > Microcoleus > Microcoleus sp. AT9b-C3. The sequence continues at coordinate 214,434 of NZ_JAUBUR010000004.1, forward strand.
TACTTGATATAGAGATGAATTTTAAATTCAGCCGACTTATGTAAAGTATTGTAGGATTAAATTGGCGATCGCTCTAGCTGTTCGCAATTAAAATTAAGAGAGAGTATTTATGCAAATTGTGCTAGCTACCTTAGACGATGGTTTAGTTAGAGCGTGGGAAAGCACTTGCGGCAGTATGGAAAATGTAAAGATACATCACGGTTCAATATTTGATGTCAAATGCGATGCTATTGTTAGTCCGGGGAATAGTTTTGGTTTCATGGATGACGGCTTAGATTTAGAAATTTCGGAATATTTTGGAGGGCAGGTTATTGAACGCTTGCAAAAAATAATTCAGGCTCGACATCACGGCGAACTTTTAGTAGGACTGGCAGAAATTGTAGACACCGATCATGCTGAAATTCCCTATTTAATCGCGGCACCAATTATGCGGGTTCCCACAGTTTTAAGAGAAACAGTAAATGTTTATCTAGCAACCCGCGCTATTTTGACTCTCGTAAAATTTGGCTCAGTCCCAGATGGAACTCCAGTCAAACATATCATTGAAACTATCGCTATTCCAGGCATGGGTACGGGAATGGGCAAAGTGCCTCCACATATCTGCGCCAATCAAATGAAAGTTGCACTCGAAGAGATCCTCTTATCTAAGTATGAATTTCCTCAATCTTTACTGCACGCTCAAAGATGTCACCACTTGTTATATACGGACGGAAGCGAAGATTTGCAGTTGGAAAATTAAAGCTCTTAAATTGGCCCATTTTATTGTGTTGAGAAACCAAGTGTATTAGTGTGTCTTTTTTTAGGTATAGAGACCGATCGCAAATTTAAGTGCGCTAAACCGTACCTGCAAGTTGGCGGTATCCTACACAGGACAGCAACTTTGGTAGATATAATGTAATAGAACTGAGGTCATTCCAACTAGGTAAGCGCGGATACAAAAGTTGATAAAGCTGGAACAAGAATTGCCTAGTTTTTATTAAATGTCAGAATTCCTTCTGGCGCTACACGTACAAAGTCTGTATAAAAGACCACAATTGTTTCTGGCGCTACACCTACAAAGTCTGCATCCAGGGACTGTTAGTTTTTTTCAAAATGTTTACTACCAAAGGAGAAGATTGATATGACAGATCCAAAAGTAACCGAAGAACCAATTTTAGAGGCAACTCTCGAAACGACGGATCTCGTCAAAAAAGAGATGCCCGACGCGACTGATGAGGCGATCGCAGAAACTGCAGCGCTGTTTGAAGCAATTAAAAAACGCGCCACCGCCGAAGTGCAAGCAGCGGGCGAACTCACCCGCGAAGCTTATTTAAAAGCTGTGAATAAGGCCTCCGGGGCGATCGAAGAAAATAAGGATCTCGCCCACGAGAGATTCACAGAAGCAGTCAGGCTGATTAAACAAGAAACTGAGAAAAATTGGCTGGTGATAGATGCGATTAAAACGCGGGCGCAAGCGCAAGTCCAAGATGCAGGCGTTGTCAGTCGCGAAGCTTATTTGAAAGCAGTGCGGCAAGCGCGAGAAGCGGTGGAACAAAATAAATTGATCGAACGATCTCGCATCGAACAAGCTGTCGATCACATTCACACGGAAGCTGAAAAGAATTGGCACGTTATTGTGAAGCAAATTGAGTCGATCGGCACTCGCTTGACGGATGCGGCTAAGTCTGCATGGAACGCGCTGACGGCGTTTTTTGACAAGTCTCACAGCGATCGCGGGGATTCGTAGAACATGGTATTTTTGGGGCGGGCGGGACGCCCACCCCACAATAATTTCATCAGCATTGACTGTAAAATTGAGATGCGCCTCTGCTTAAAAATCGTCCGGGCATTTGCATTCAGCAGAAGTTTCAGGCATACTGCATAATTAAAAAGCTTTATTTTTAGTCCACAATCCCCAATTATGAGAAGTTACTACTGCGGCGAACTGCGAAGCGAACACATCGGAGAGACTGTCACCCTTTACGGCTGGGTGGATCGCCGCCGCGATCATGGCGGGGTGATTTTTCTGGATGTGCGCGATCGATCGGGTATCGTGCAAATTGTCAGCGATCCTGAACGCACTCCCGATTCCTATCACGGGGCTGAGGCTTTACGCAGCGAATACGTGCTTAAAATTACGGGTAGAGTCAGCAGCCGCCCCGAAGATTCCCTCAACCCGAAATTGCCTACGGGTGAGGTGGAAATTTACGCTGACGAAATTGAGTTGTTGAATGCGGTTCGCAAACAGTTACCGTTTCAGGTAGCGACGGCGGATACCGAAAGCGTGCGGGAAGATTTGCGGCTGAAATATCGCTATTTGGACTTGCGGCGCGATCGTATGAGTCGCAATTTGCAGCTTCGCCACCAAGTTGTGAAAGCTATGCGCCGCCACCTGGAAGATGTCGAAGGTTTCATGGAAATTGAAACGCCGATTTTAACTCGGGCGACTCCCGAAGGTGCGAGAGATTACTTAGTTCCCAGCCGCGTCAATCCCGGTGCATGGTATGCTTTGCCGCAGTCGCCGCAGTTGTTCAAACAATTGTTAATGGTGTCTGGTTTTGACAGATATTATCAAATTGCCCGCTGTTTCCGCGATGAAGATTTGCGCGCCGACAGACAGCCAGAATTTACGCAATTGGACATGGAAATGAGTTTCATGTCTGTGGAAGAAGTAATTGCCTTAAATGAAGGTTTAGTCTGCCATATTTTCCAAACTGTCAAAGGCGTTGAATTGCCTTGTCCTTTTCCGCGTTTGACTTACGCAGAAGCGATGGATCGCTACGGTAGCGATAAACCGGATACTCGCTTCGGTATGGAATTAGTCGATGTTTCCGATTTGATGAAAGATTCGGGATTTAAGGTATTTTCCGGGGCGGTTGCTGCGGGCGGAATTGTGAAAGTTTTGCCGATTCCGGGCGGGAATGATGCGATTTCTAACGTGCGGATTAAACCGGGCCCGAAAGGGGATTTGTTTAAGGAAGCCAGCGAAGCGGGTGCGAAGGGATTGGCTTACATTCGGGTGCGGGATAATGGCGAAATTGATACGATCGGCGCTATTAAGGATAATTTGACGGAAGCACAAAAACAGCAATTGCTCGATCGCACGGGCGCGCAACCAGGTCATTTGTTGTTATTTGCTGCGGCTGATGCGATAACTGTCAATAAGACTTTGGATAGATTGCGTTTGTTTGTCGGTAACGAATTGGGATTGATTGACAAAGAGAAGATGAATCTGCTGTGGGTGACAGATTTCCCGATGTTTGAATGGAACGCTGACGAGAAGCGTTTGGAAGCTTTGCACCACCCGTTTACTGCGCCGCATCCTGACGATATTAATGATTTGAAAACTGCGAGAGCTCAAGCTTACGATTTGGTGTTAAACGGTACAGAAGTCGGCGGCGGTTCTCTGCGGATTTATCAGCGGGAAGTTCAGGAAAAGGTGTTTGAGGCGATCGGCTTATCGACTGAGGAAGCTTACAATAAGTTTGGCTTTTTGTTGGATGCGTTTGAGTATGGAACTCCGCCCCACGGAGGTATTGCTTACGGTTTGGATCGGTTGGTGATGCTGTTGGCTGGTGAGGAATCTATTCGCGATGTGATGGCGTTTCCGAAGACGCAGCAGGCGGGTTGTTTGCTGACTAATGCGCCGTCTGGTGTGGATGAGAAGCAGTTGAAGGAGTTGCAAGTGCGATCGACTTATACGCCCAAGTCATAATTGTATAAAACACCTTGACAATTTAACCATTTGTAAATTCCTGACTTCTTTGAGAAGTCGGGAATCTGGGTAGTTCGAGTTTGGTCTCATTGATGCAGAGGAGTTGGAGAGTTTGGTTGAGGTTGGTTTCGGTGAGTTGGGGAAACCAGGATTTGGGGAAGTTGGGTTAGGTTAAGGGTTGGGTGTGGCTATGCCATAATGAATGAGAGAATGAAATCAACCATTAACCATGACAACCACCGTTGAACTTAACGAAGAATTAGTTAAAGAAGCCTTTCGCTTAACCAATTTCAAAACAGAAAAAGAATTGATTGACTTTGCTTTGCAAGAATTAATTCGCACCCGTAAAAAGCGGAATTTACTCGATTTAAGCGGACAAATTCAATTTTCGACTGACTACGACTACAAAGCTTTGCGGGAAAACCGAAATGTTTCTGATTGATACCTCAGTCTGGATCAGCGTTTTCCGCGACAGGACAGGTGTAGTACGCGAATCCCTGGAAGCAATAATTAAAGATGAAAGTATTTTTTTGAACCGATTTACTCAGATGGAACTTTTGCAAGGTTGCCGAGACGATCGCGAGTGGACACTATTAGAAACTTATCTCCAAGAACAAGATTACATCGAGTCTACGCCTAATACTTGGGTAGCGGCTGCTCGGATTTACTACGATTTGCAACGACAGGGGTTGACGGTTAGAAGTAGTATCGACTGCTGCATTGCCCAACTCGCGATCGAACACCAACTTATTTTAGTTCATAACGATCGCGATTTTGAAACTATTCAGAGAGTGCGATCGCTCAATTGTTTGCGCTTCCGGCCTGACAATTAATGAATATATAGCGGTTCTCAAAAAAGTGAGGTATGCCCTATGCCCTATGCCCTATGCCCTATGCCCTATGCCCTATGCCCATCTTTCTGAGAAAGGCTATAGTTTAGGATAATAGTTTTAATTAATTTTGCCTAAAAAATCTTTGTAAGTTAAAATTTCCGTCCCCTCAAAATTCACCAAACTCAATAAATCTCCATCTCCTGTAATCAAAAAATCAGCTTGACTATCTTTCGCTAAAGCCAACAAATAATTATCTTTATCATCTCTACAAATAGAGACTTCCGAGGTTATTTCTACCCATAAACCAATAATTCTCAACAATTCCAGCAATTCTTGGACTTTCGTTAGCGGAAAATATTTTTGAAGTTTGGGTCTTTGAGTTACCAGATTGATTTCTTCGATTATTTGTTCGCACAAGACAACTTGGATAGCTTGATCCACTATTAATTTTTTGAGATTAGCTAATTCTTTGCCAATCAAGAAGCTAATCCAAAGATTAGTGTCTATAATTACTTTAATGGCTGGTTTTTCTGGCATGAATTTCGCTTCGGACTGCTTCTACTTCTTGGGTGATAGTTTCTAAAGAAAGCTCATCGGTACTAAATGACTCCAAAAGAGCTGTTAATTTACTATTTAATACTTCTTTTTCCAGCTCTTGACTTAACTGCAATTTTTCTGGATAGGGCAGTTGTTTGACTAGGGCTAAAATTTGCTCAAAGTTTAGGGAAAGTTGATAGTTGGCTAGAGTCATTGTTCGTTATGTTTAGGGCTTGTCGATATTTTATCTCAATTTTTTGGATTGAGGATGGCTTTAATAGTGCTGGACGCACGGCTGGCGAGAAACCGGGTTTTTTCTAGAATACTTCGTTCCACCTGGCAGAAACTGCTAAAAACCTGGTTTCTTTGGTTTGCGGGTAGTCAGAAACCAGTTTTTTTTCCTAGAATACTGCATCCGGGCCTTTAACTGTCGTGAAAAACCGGGTTTCTTTGGTATTTATTGGTAAGCCCTAAATGAGACAGAAAGGGCGATCGCACTTCTGGAATTCGTGCGATCGCCCTCAACAATTACTCTTTCCAGTAACGGGTTAAAATCCGAATCACCTCACCCGCTATCGGCGATGGTAGAGGCGGGCTCCATTCTCCAACTTCTGCAAAACCTAAAACGTGCAACAGATTAACGATGCTGTCTACCGCTTTGGGAACGCCACACAACAGCAAACGAATCGGTTGCTTACCTTGAGGTACATCAGGAATTTCTTCCCGGAGCAGTTCGGGAACTGACTTTGGCTGTGATATCATAGACTTTGAATTACACGAATAGTGGAATTGCGATCGCCCTCAAGTTTTCCAGGCCAGGGGCGATCGCTTTTCCGTTTGTACATCCTCAGTCTAGCACAGCTATGGGAATATGGGAATAGGTAACTAAGGGAATTTTAAACTTTTCACACGTAAACGTGTGAAAATAAAGTTATGGCAAATGAAAAAGACACCATCAAACTTGTAATTCCCAAGGCATTGAAGATCAGGTTCAAAGCCTTGTGCGTTCGTGCGGAAAGGGATATGAGCAGCGTCGGAGGTCAACTAATAGAAAACTGGTGTCAAGAGCAAGAGCAAGCCCAGGCGAAACGGGATGAGTCAAACACCTGAAGGGGCGGCACCAAAGAGGCGTACAAAGAAAGTACGATCGATGTATGAAGTAAATTCCCAGTTGCCTAACTTGCCAGCAAAAAACCTAAAACGAGTCACCAGCTACGTTCCTCCAAACGCCTACAACGTCTTGGAAGATTGGGCCAAGGAAGAAGACCGGACAGTCAGCAATCTCGTAAGTCGGATTGTCTCTCAAGCTGTAGATGCTTACTTGGCTAAAAAGACTACAGAAGATGAACCCAGCAGCAATTAACCTTTGATCTCTACGCTGATGGGTCATTCTCAACTGCCAACCTGTCGGGCCGTTTATTTTGTGTTGGAGTTGGGTTTTGTTTTTCCTCTAACCCGAAACCCGATCCACAGGGTCAAATTCAGCAACCTGTTTTTGACCAAGAGAGGTAATCGCTAAGACTAAAACACTTAACGTCAGGCCTAAAATCGCATAACTCGGTAGTGAAAAAATAGTTACTTTAAACAAATAAGGCAATTCCCCCCCCTTCCAGTTCCACCGCTTTCCTAGAAACACCAACAGCCCGCCATGAATCACAGCGGTTTGCACCATGACACAGCCAACGCCCAATAACCAAACCGACATTCTTTGCCTAGAGAAGGCACAATTTTTAATCTGAAAACATAAATCATTCAGCAAAAAAACCACCGTCGGTGCTAACATCACAGAACTGGTTGGCTGAGAATAGTTGATAGCAATACTCAAAGTGGAAATTAGCACCATTTCAGATAAGTCAACTTTTTTTGACCAAGCATTGCGAGATTGTTTTTTGTAAAAATACCAACTCACTAAACCAACTAGCACTAGACAGATCGAGTCAGAAAATAGCTTCGCCGCGAAGGGACTATCGGGGAAAAATCTCGGCCCCATAACCCTTAAATCAAGGCGACTCATAGAAATATAAGCATTATTCGATGGATCGTTGAGCCAGAGTGGAAATCCACGAATCGCATCCTGTAGAAATCCTGTTAAGGAATTGCCCGTTACAGCTAAACCTATAACTGCCAAAAAAGTTACCGTGACTATAGATATAAAAACTAGCTTAAACCGTCTTTTGATTAAAAAATAAGGAATAAACAATATAACTAAAGTTGGTTTAAAAAGGGCAAATCCTAATAAAACTCCTGCAATTATATCCTGACTTTTTCTAGCACAAATAAACATCCATAACAGCAGAACCGCAATAAAAGTTGCTACATTGCCAACTTGAAGATCGAAGACAAAACCGTAGAGGAATGCAACTGATATACTACAAATAGTCCGAAAAGCTCGTGAGTGCGACACCAACAAGATATTCGCTCCCCATAAAACAAAACCTGTGGCAATAAGATGCAGCCAAGTCCAGATTGTGAATGCAGTCTTCATCGGGAAATAGCCCAAAAACCAGAGGGGAGGAATGATATTAGGTGGATAAACAAAAGATGGAATAAACCCACACACTTTTGTGATGCGACAGAAAGCGCTGTTAAACACCTCCACATTAAAGGGACTCAAATGCTGATGGGCTAATTTACTCGCTACATAAAACCACTTAAAATCCCAGTAAGGCGGATCGGGCCGATGAGTCAGATTGTAAACCAACCAACCGGTATAACAGAGAAATCGGGTGAGAACTAATAAAATAACTGCTTGCAAAATAAAGTTAACGATAGGTTGACGAAAAAACTGAGTCAACCTTTGGATCGAAGGATGTTTTAAAAACAAAGAATCTTGCCATGCTTTTTTTTCGCTATCTAGTCGCCAATTATAATTGAGAAACAAAGCGACTGTAATTAGAATAATTACATTCCAGAATCCAAAGCTAATCATAGTAAATATTTTTAATAAATTTACTCTTGGATGATATCACAACCCGAAATTATATCATGTCCGATCGATTAACAATAATATCCCGGCAGGGGCGGGTTTTTAAGATGGTAAATTATTGGCAGGTATTGTTGGTGAACCCGCCCCTACAAAAATCGCGGTTGCTCGATCGGACATGATATTATCAACTAAAACTCACCCTTTTCACCTAGACTCTAGACCTTTATTCCGGGTTTTTACCTAACTCTCTTTTCTCTCTTTTCTCTCTTTTCTCTGCGCCCTCTGCGGTGAAAAAAAAATCTTATTCACAAACGAAATAGGATTGCTATCTAAAAGCCCGATCGCACTTTAGCCCCTTATAACCCTGTTCACCCCCAAACATATGCGTTACCCTAGTTGACTACAACTTGTACTGCACTCCCCAACTAAATTCATGCTTCCCCGCATCCAAGAATTAGCCGCCACCCTCGCCCCCCGCTTAATCGAAATTCGCCGCCACATCCACTCCCACCCCGAACTCAGCGGCCAGGAATATCAAACCGCCGCCTACGTAGCCGGAGTTCTCGCTTCCAGCGGAGTTCACGCCATCGAAGGAATCGGCAAAACAGGAGTCATCGGCGAACTCAAAGGCAACAGCAGCGAGTCCCGGTGGCTGGCAATTCGCACCGATATGGACGCTTTGCCGATTCAAGAACGCACTAACTTAGAATTTGCCTCCCGCAACGAGGGAGTGATGCACGCCTGCGGCCACGACATCCACACCACCGTCGGTTTGGGCGCAGCCATGATATTGTCTCAGCTCGAAGAAAAATTGCCCGGTCACGTCCGCTTCTTGTTTCAGCCGGCGGAAGAGATAGCCCAAGGTGCTCAATGGATGATTAAAGATGGGGCGATGCAAGATGTTGACAGCATCCTCGGAGTGCACGTTTTCCCGACGATTCCCGGCGGTTGCATCGGTATCCGCCACGGGGCACTGACGGCGGCTGCAGATGACCTAGAATTGATTGTGATGGGCGAATCCGGCCACGGTGCGCGCCCCCACGAGGCGATCGACGCAATTTGGATTGCTTCTCAGATAATTACCACTTTGCAGCAGGCCATTAGCCGCACGCAAAATCCCTTGAGGCCGCTGGTTTTGACGATCGGGCAAATTAACGGCGGACGTGCGCCCAACGTGATTGCCGATCGAGTAAAATTGCTGGGAACCGTGCGATCGCTGCATCCAGAAACCCACGAAAAACTACCGAATTGGATCGAACAAATTGTCTCCAGCGTTTGCGCGACTTACGGCGCTAAGTACGAACTCACCTACAAGCGCGGCGTGCCCGGAGTCCAAAACGACCCAAAACTCACACAATTAGTCGAAAGTGCGGCTTTAGAAGCTTTAGGTCGATCGCGCGTCCAAATTTTACCAGAACCATCCCTCGGCGCGGAAGATTTTTCGATGTACTTAGAACACGCACCGGGAACCATGTTTCGCTTAGGAGTGGGACTGACTGACAAACCGAATTATCCCCTCCATCACCCGCAATTTGAGGTTGATGAAGCCTCCATTGTGACGGGCGCTGTCACCTTAGCCTATGCCGCCTATCAATATTGGAAACAGCAAGCAAGTAAGTGATATCGTTTCTAATCGTAGCTGTAGGGTGTGTGGCGATCGACAATCCCTCAACTAATAGTGACAATCTAATAGCGACGCACCTTACCAAATAGCTAACTCAGAATGAAAAATTCTCAATTCGCGATCGCGCTCCCAATTATTTTACTGCTTTTGTGGAAAGATTGCGCGATTTATCCACAGTAACCGCACAAGAAGTGAAGATGAATCGCAGTCAATCTCTTCGGTGTCATTCGATTAAGTGGCGAGAAACAACTGAACCCAATGGATTTGGTATTCCCAACGAAAAAGAATTAGTAACAATTCCTTATCAGTTTTCTCTTTCAACTAATGAACACGGTCGAGTGCAAAGATTCTTTATTGAAAATGTGTTTTATATTGTTTGGTTAGATACGAACCATAATCTTTATCAGTAAGCACTCATTGTCAGAAAGTGAGATAGAAAGGGCGATCGCTCTTTTTCAGAAAGTGGAAAGTGAGGGGCGATCGCGTGATTTAATGATACTTGTATGTGATTCAATTAATTGATGAGTGGAATTAAGCGCCAAATCACCCTTGACAGCCGGCACATTGCTAAACATTTGCCAGACACGCCACAAATGAGAAGATTACTTAATAAAGGACGTGCTGCTCATATTTTTAATGATGAACCTACAATGAATCAGGTAGCTCAAGCCATAATAGAAGATGGAGACTTTACAGGTACGATTCGGGGCTACGATCGTTATGGTATGTTTTTTATTGAATCAATTGGTTATAGGGTTGACCCGGATGGTAGCCGTCTTTTACTTTATTACGGAGAGATAAAAATTGATGATGAAAACCGATACCACGTTACGCCTCGAAGCAGACCTAGTAAAGAATAACTGGGAATTTACAGAGGTATGGATCGATCCAAATCTTTCACCCCCTTATCTGCTTTTGTTACTAAGTGATGCTGAGGGAAATAGTCGGATTTACGATCCGGCTGAGGGTTATAAAATTGTGTTTTCTAGTAAGAGTTATGATGAGGCACAGTATTGGCTTTTAGAAGATGAGTATGAGCCCATAGAAGGGCGACTGAGAATGTCAGAGTTAGTTTGAATAGTTTATGTTGAAAGGGCGATCGCGCTTTTTTCAAAACTGGGAAATAAGTTGAGTCGGGTTTCAACCCCTCGATAAATCGCAGGGGTTGAAACCCTCCTACGCTATTTCCGATAGCGACAGGCTACCAGCCACCATAGCAGAATCCTCAACTGCTGATAAAGTCCGCTGCTGTCAAGCTCGCTGGTGTTAGACGAACACCAACCGTTGGACTTCGCTCCAAAAGTCCAATAATTCGATTAGTTGATTTAACTCGTAGAGCTAGATCTTGATCGGCACCAGCACAGATGCCACAAAAGGCATTCCAGGGTTCAAACTGCCTTTCCACGAAACGTGGATTCAACCGAGCAGTTTCAAATGTCAGGACTTCGATGTCAGCAAATGTCAGACCTTGTGGAAGTGCAATTTTGTCTTCCCCAGGGAAGAAATCCTGTAGAAAATCTACTGTATTAGTAGCGACTTCATCTTGAATAATAAACGTGTCTCGTCCAGCTCCTCCATTCAGAACATCAAAACCTAAATCTCCCGATAAAATGTCCGCACCCTCGCCACCCAATAGCAGGTCGTTATCACGCCCCCCAAACATTTGATCGTTGCCGCGTCCACCAATAAGAGAATCAGTGCCCGCATTCCCAAACAAAACGTCATCGTCAAGTCCACCGTCAAGAGAATCTGCATCTTTACCACCGTAGAGGGTATCGAACCCGCCCTCACCATCTAGTGAGTCACGGCCCTGATTCCCGAACAGTTCATCATTGCCACCCAAGCCACGGATTCTGTCATTACCCCCCAAGCCCAGCGTTCTGCGGCTGCCATCAGTATCACGAATGAAGTCATCATCCTCTGTGCCTTGTGCATCGGGAGTATTTGCAATATTGATGTTAGCCATTGTTTCTTAGAAATTGCTTAAATTTATTGCGTGCTGATTTTTTAGCATATATAAAAAATATACTCAAATCAAGTCAAATCAATAGGATTTAGTAGGCATTTTTTTACCTGTCCCGATTTATCTCAGTGGGATCAAGTAGGATTTAGTGGCTAAAGTATCAAACGGTAGGATAAAGTAGAATCGCAACAGGCAAAACAACAACCCCGACTCTACCTATGGATGTTCAAGAAGTTTTAAAATTGGCTGACGACATCGTATTCGCTAAGACAGGAAAACACCTCAATCATCTGCAAGAAGGTATATTGCGCGGTACTTGGCAACGCCAGAAATACCCTGAAATTGCCAAAACCTGCCACCGTAGCGAACCTCATGTCAAGAAAGTCGCAGCAAAATTATGGAAACTTCTATCAGAAACATTAGGTGAAGACATCAATCAATCTAACTTTGCATATACAGTGGAAAGATGGCAATTTTCAATAGTTTCATCACATTTTGGCGACAATGCACAAGTTGGTAAGTTTAAGGTGTGTGGAAACCCTCCTAAATCCTTAGAAACTCCCAACTTAGAAAAACAAAATCAGGAAACCTCTAGCAAAACTCAGCCCAAACAGCGATTAGACTTATCCGATGCACCAGAACCCAACTTATTCTATAACCGCACATCCGAACTCACCACCCTCAAACAGTGGATTTTGGAAAACCGCACCCGCCTCATCACCATATACGGCTTATCCGGTATCGGCAAAACCACCCTGACTCTCCAACTAATCCCACAAATTCAACACGAATTCGATTATATTATTTACCGCAGTTTCCGCAATTCTCCACCCCTGCAAACCCTGCAAACAAACTTAATTCAATTCCTCTGTAGGGGCGGTGCCCCCGTGCCCGCCCCCGAAGAAAGGGCAACCACGGGGGGATTGCCCCTACTAAAACATTTGCTTTCATCCCGCTGTCTCCTAATCCTCGATGACATACAAACGATTTTCACCAGCCGCCAACTCGCAGGCCACTACCAACCAGGCCATGAAAATTACGGCACATTCTTCAAACAACTAGCCGAATCGTCCCACAACAGTTGCTTAATTTTACTCAGTTGGGAAAAACCCAGAGAAATTGCCGCCCTAGAAGGCGAAAACCGCCCATGTAAATCGCTACAACTCAACGGTTTGGGCGCGGAAGCAGGGGAAATATTCCAAGAAAAAAGATTAGCTGAAGAGGAGAAATGGTCACAACTGATTGACCTTTACCGAGGCAATCCCCTATGGTTAAATATAGTTGCAAATATAATTCAAGATTTATTCGGGGGCAGCGTTTCCGAGTTTCTCTCCTATGATACCCTATTTTTAGGTGATTTAGAATCTCTGCTGCACCAGCAGTGCGATCGCCTATTTGACTCAGAAAAACAAGTGATATCCTGGTTAGCTAGTGAAGTCGAACCAGTGGAAATATCAAAAATTTCAGCCAATCTCCAATTATCTCCATCAGCCTTATTACAAGCTGTGCAATCCTTGGGACGGCGTTTATTAATTGAAAAAGTCAAACAAGGTGAGAAAACGCTTTTCACACTCCAGCCTGTATTGATGGAGTATGTGAAAAACCAGTTCCTAAAGGTTGGATAGTTTCAGGGCTTCTCGTGGGAGGCTAGAAACCGGGTTTCTACGAAATTTTGTGTTTAGTAGCGAGAAATCACGCAAGAAACCCGGTTTCTGAGGACACAACTATTTTGCAAGGTGCGTCGCTGCTCGAAAAGTCGCTCTTTTTTAGGGATTTATCGCAGGCGACACACCCTACGGCTAGCTCAAGCGTATTGCCCTATCTTCGGCAATTCCCCTATACCAGCGGCCAAATGTGCTAACCTACAATCAAAAACCCCCCATCTTCAACTATCGCGAGACAGATAACCGTGTTCGCTCAAGCACCTCCAACTCCCAATTACAAATGGTTTAGCTGCATTTCTAGCACTGTGTTCACCGCATTGTGCCTGTGGCCCATTTTTAGCGCTGCGGGATACGCCCAAACTCCCCAAAATAGACCCATCAAAATCGGCGTAGTGCAGCGGTTTGGCACAAAAGCAACCGACAAACTGACGCTGAAAGCATTACCGGGCGACAGCTTAACTTTGCGTTACAAAACTCCTCAAGGCATAGAAACGAAAACTGCTGCTAGCGTCAAGTTAGAAATAGCCCCGAAACCGCTGGAATCGCCGGCAGTAGAAGAACGAGTGGTACTAAGTTCTCACCGCAGTTTTGAGAGTGCGGAAGACAGCGCCAATCAGTGGCGCGCTAAGGGCATTGAAGTAGAAATTGCTCAACCTTTGCGCTGGCAAGTTTGGGCGAAAAGAGATGTTTATAACTCTCCTATAGTGCGGCGCTGGTTGTTGCAAAGTTTGCAAGATCAAGGTAACAAAACCGCTTTTTTGGATTCCAAAGTTATTAAACAAATACCCCAGGCATTTTGGGTTTTAAACGGCTTTCGCTTCAACCGCAATGAGTTGGATGTGACGGCGGGGAAAAATGTGATTGAGGTATTGGAACAAACTACCCAAGAGGCGACAGCCATTGAACCCGAAAAAGCTATTCAACAAACTCGCCGTTATGGTGGGAGTTTGCACCTGCAAAAAAATTCTTACGGCACTTATACTTTGGTAAACAAAGTGCTGACGGAAACTTATTTGCGGGGTGTTGTTCCTCACGAAATAGGGGCTTTTTCGCCTTACGCTGCGATTGTCGCTCAAACTATTTTGGCGAGAACCTACGCCCTGAGAAATTTGCGCCGGTTTGCTGTGGATAATTATGAGTTGTGCGCTGATGTTAACTGTCAAGTTTATCACGGTTTGACCGAGGTTTACCCGCAAACTGATAAGGCGATCGCCCAAACGAGCGGTTTGGTGCTAACTTACGAAAATCAGCTAGTAGACGCGCTCTATTCCGCGTCTAGCGGCGGCGTCACAGCCTCTTTTAACGATGTGTGGCAGGGCGCGGAACGTCCATATTTGCGATCGATCGTCGATTCGCCTAATAATATTTGGGATTTGTCCAAGCAGAGTTTGTCTGACGAAAATAACTTCCGCCGCTTTATCAGTTTGCAAAAAGGGTTTAATGAGGAAAAAGAAGACACTTTTCGGTGGCGCGAACCAGCTTCTTTGACCGCGATTGGTGGATTTCTCAAACAGTATCTTCAGAAGAAACAGCACCCACTGGCTAATCTTAAAACTGTCACTCAAGTGGAAGTGGTGGAAAGGTCGCCTGCCGGTCGAGTTTTGAAAATGAAGGTTCAAACTGACTTGGGCCCCATCGATATCGACAAAGACGAGATTCGCAATGCTTTTTACCCGCCGATTAGCACGCTTTTTTACCTAGAACCAATTTACAATCCCGACAAAACTCTCAACGGTTATGCTTTTGTCGGAGGCGGTTTCGGACACGGGGTAGGAATGAGTCAGACTGGTTCTTACAATTTGGCTAATTTGGGCTGGAACGGATCTCAAATTCTGAGCTTTTATTTTCCCGGCGCTCAAGTTGTCCCTCTCAGCGATAACATTACATTTTGGCGCCAATAGTCGATCGAATTCTGCCTAAGAGTCGGCGATTTAAATCGCTACACAAACAAAGTCCGTGCAACGCGAGACTAAATATTAGTCCTAAAACTTTTAGATTTTAGACTTGGGATTCTAGATTGGTTTCACAGTTAATCTAAAATCGGCCATCTAAAATCTAAAATTATTTGGTCAGCTATCTGCTCAAACAGCTATGAATTCATAGATGGGAGTGAGAGACTGCTGGCGGCTTTATTGCAGTGTTAGACACAGAAACCCGGTTTCTTAACATAATTGCGCTATTTCAGCTTAATTTGGGAAACGAGAAACCGGGTTTCTTAGGGTATCACGCAGAGCGTCCTTTCTTAGTAGAGCGATTCTTCTTTGTGAGTTTCGATCGTACAGTCAGACTTGGGATAGGCGACGCAGGTGAGGACAAATCCGGCCTCGATTTGGTCGTCGTCCAAGAAAGATTGGTCGGATTGGTCAACTTCGCCTGCGGTGATTTGGCCGGCGCAGGTGGAGCAAGCTCCAGCGCGACAAGAGTAGGGGAGGTCGAGTCCTGCTTCTTCAGCAGCATCAAGAATGTAAGTATCGTCATCAACGTCAATGGTCTGGTTAATTCCTTCGGCTTCGCTGATGAGGGTAACTTTGTAAGTCGCCATGCACTAATCCTCTCAAAAATTCAACAAGATTTATAATTTTTCCTAATGCAACCTTCAAGGCTCTATTAGCTTTGAGGTTAGCTCTTAGGTTTGTTCCCTCTATGATAGTAGGGGATAGAAGGGAGGTTGACACACTTATTTACAAAACATTTGAATGGGATTAGTTATAACTTTTTCTAATTTCATCTTGATTACTTATACCTATGTTGGGTTCAGCCTTGTGATACTGTTGCCGCAAGACTTGCGCTAAACCACCGGGTTTCTAGGAAAAATCCTATTTTGATCCCTACAGTACAAAAACCGGGTTGTTGGTATGCGGTGTGTCGATCGAGTTTTGGCAATACTTGCTGCAAAGCAAGTCTCTGCAGGCGGTGAAATGTATAGTGAGATCGCATCAATACTTGGATGTTGAAGGCTCGATCGAATAAATCGCACCACAACCACAGCTTAAAATCGGGGCGACAGAACCCTAAAGCCCTGCACCGCAAGTCTGTAACTATCTAAAATCTTAAATCTCAAATCCCATGACTAATATTGATACTCACTTTGGTTTTTCGGTTAATTCTCCAATTCGCGTGGGGATTGTGGGTACTGGTTTTGCCGCTAAGTTGAGGGCCCAGACAATTCAAGCTGATGGGCGATCGCACTTGGTAGCGGTTGCGGGCCACAGCCCGGAGAAAACCGCAGCATTTTGTCAAGGGTTCGGGGCAGAAGCTGCGGTTTCCTGGCGCAAGCTAGTAGAAAGAGACGATTTAGATTTGGTAATTGTCTGTACGGTGAATCGGGATCACGGGGCGATCGTCCTGGCGGCGCTAGAAAATGACAAGCACGTTGTGGTGGAATATCCTCTATCTTTAGACGTATCTGAAGCAGAAAGGGCGATCGAACTTGCCACCCAAAAGCAAAAACTCCTCCACATCGAACACATCGAACTGTTAGGCGGGTTGCACCAAGCAATCAAAGAATCTTTGCCCTTAATCGGTAAAGTTTTTTACGCCCGCTACATTACTATGACTCCTCAACATCCAGCGCCGCAGCGGTGGACTTATCAACATTCCCTCTTTGGCTTTCCCTTAGTTGGTGCAATTTCGCGACTGCACCGATTTACCGATTTGTTTGGGGAAGTGGCAAGCGTTAACTGTCAAGCTCAATTTTGGGACAGTCAGCCGGATTTCTACAAAGCTTGTTTGTGCAATGCACAGTTGCGCTTTGCCAATGGCGTTGTCGCTGAAGCTGTTTATGGAAAAGGAGAGAATTTTTGGCAGTCGGAAAACATTTTTACCATCTACGGAGAAGCAGGAACGCTGGTTTTCACTCCTGAATCCGGTCAATTAATTCAGGGAGAAAATCGGCGCAACCTCAAAGTAGGGACGCGGCGCGGTTTGTTTGCCAAAGACACCGATATGGTGTTGGAATATTTGTCAAACGGTACGCCTTTGTACGTAAATGCTGCCAGTAGTTTGTACGCTTTGAAGGTCGCAGATGCTGCGAGGCGATCGAGTAAGACGGGGCAAAATATAGCGATTGGTAATTTACCATCGGACATGATAATTTTGCAGTAAGGAATTCAGTCCTCAGTTGATGCTTTTAGTCAATTAGGATTCTTCGTACTTACTACGAACAACTTTTATTTATGTGCGATGCTAATATATCGAGGTTGATTTTTTACTCGCTCGATCCAAGTTTGAATTGCCGGAAATCTGGTTAAATCAAATCCGCCCTCTCCCGCAACGTGAGTGTAAGCAAATAAACCGATGTCAGCAATAGTATAGCGCTCGCCAACAAAAAAAGCATGGTTTTCTAAATGCTGCTCCATCACCCCCAAAGCAGCATAACCCGGTGCTTGTTTTTGTTGAAGTGCTTCTTGATATTCCTCAGCTTTACCTGTCAAATACCAAAAACGAGAAGTCGCAATAAAAGGTTCATGGCTGTATTGTTCAAAGAATAACCACTGCATGACTTGGGCACGTTCAATTTTATCACTGGGGAAAAACTCTGTTCCTTCGCTCAAATAAAACATAATTGCATTTGATTCAAATAGAAATTTATCCGGTTCTATTTCTAAAACAGGAATACGCCCGTTAGGATTTTTAATCAAAAATTCAGGAGTTCGACTTTCTCCTTTTAGAATATCAATTTCCAGCCGCTCGAAGGGAATATTAAGCTGAGTTAAAAGCAAGCGAATTTTGTAGCAATTCCCAGAGGGAGAATATTCGTAAAGTTTCAACATGAGTATTTTTTTTTATATACGGCAGAGAACACAGAGCACGCAGAGTTAAGAAAGAAAGAGAATTTCACAACTTATTATTGTAGCATTTGGGGGTAAGAGCAGCATTGCTACGTTCAGAAGTAATATGGGTTAGGTGCAACCCAGAGCACCCTAAATTCATCAATATTGGAGAATCAATGAAATTATACTGGAAAAATCCTCCCTTAAATAGCGTTAGGGAAGGGGCACGGAAATGGACGATGAGCTTCAATAGTGGTATAAAAGTAATGATGGCGATGGAGCTCGCCGAAACCGCCCTTCGTTATTCATAATCTTCATAACGTTTAAAAGGCTGATGGCTCCTACTGTTCCGACTTGTGGCGGAAGGGTAGGATGGTGCGGATGCCTCGATCGATCTTTCCCCTACAAGTCACGTTCATCCATTCAGCTTCAAGGTGGCGTGATGTTAGAAAGTATAATCTGGATTTTATTAATGGGCTTTTTTGTCGGGCAGATTGCTCGACGTACGAAAGCTCCAGCACTCGTAGGTATGGTGCTGGTGGGCATTTTATTAGGCCCGCAACTGGGGAATGTCATTAGCCCAGAGGTTTTGGCCGCAGCCAATTCCCTTCGCACCATTGCCGTGATGGTGATTTTGATGAAGGCGGGGTTAGGACTCGATCGCGAAAAGCTATCCCAACAAGGAACCGTGGCGCTGCGATTAGGCTTTCTGCCTGCTGCTTGCGAGGCCATCGCCATTGCTGTCGCTGCGATGTGGCTACTTCAGTTTGATTTTTTGACGGGGCTACTGCTAGGCTGCATCATTGGCGCGGAATCTCCAGCAGTAATTGTTCCCGGAATGCTGCGGTTAAAAAGTTTAGGTTGGGGAGTAAAAAAAGGAATTCCAGATGCGATTCTGACGGGAAGTGCCTTGTCAGATGTATTGCTGTTGCTGGTGTTTAGCCTACTGCTAGCATTTCTGTCCCAAGGGAAAGCTACAGCCCTTACCTTACTGGGAGGAATTACCCTCAGCCCTCTGCAATTGCTGCCATTTCAAATCCTCATCCAAATTACCTTGGGGGTGCTTTTGGGATGGGTAACTGCTCGAATTTTGGTGTCACTATTAGTCAAGCAAAACTGGACTCAAACTGCGGTTCAGGACTCCCTAGTCGCTGCTGGCTTTGCCCTAGGGCTGGTAGTATCAGCCGAACATATTCCGGTTTTCTCTGGCTATTTAGCTGTCATGGCGGCGGGGTTTTTCCTGATTGAGTTGGATGCGCCTTTAGCACGAAGATTGCGGGGCGGCTTTGACAGTTTGTGGACGATCGCGGAAATTATTTTGTTTGTGCTGCTGGGAGCCAGTCTTCAACTTAATGTCTTAGGAAATACATTGCTGGTTGGTTTGTTGGTGTTGGGGATCGGGACTCTGATTGGGCGAGCGCTCGGTTGGTATCTTTCCACTTTAAGTAGTAATTGGACTGGGAAAGAACGGCTGTTTTTGCTAGCAGGAAATTCCGCTAAGGCAACGGTACAGGCGATTGGGGCGATTCCCCTAGCTCATGGCATTGCTGGTGGCGAGACGATTTTGGCGATCGCAGCTCTCTCAATTCTAGTAACCGCTCTCTTGGGTGCTTGGGCAATTCCTACCTTTGCTCCCAAACTATTAGAAAAAGGCGAAGTAGACCCGACCAAAGTAGCTATTTCCGGTCGTCCCGTTTTTCTCGCAGCAGTAGACGCTTCTCCCCTAACAACAGATGTTTTAACTAAGACCGCAGACTTAGCTCGGCGCAGTGATGGGGATGTGATTGTTTTGTATGTAGATAATCTGGGAGCTCAAAGCACCAACTTACAATTACAACAACAAGCACAACGAACCTTATCAGATATTCGCTATGAGTTTCTGAGTCTTTCGGGTACAGTTCCAGAGGAGATTATCCGCGTGGCGCCAGCTCGGCAAGTGACATATATTGCGATCGGAAAACGAGGGCATCAACCTTGGGAAGAAGTGCTAGTAGGTTCGGTTTCTCAAGCCGTCTTAGAAACCAGTCCTATTCCTGTCATCTTGGTGGAATCTAGTTACAAGTAATACCAAATATGGGTTTTATATCCCCTTGAGCCTCTTCTCCCCTCTCTGTGTCCTCTGCGTCCTGTGCGGTTCATAATCAAGGCGGTAATTAACGCAGATTTAGGCTCGCTCGCAACGAGCCTAAATTTATCCACAAGAATCATTTCTTATGAAACGTCTCCCTCAATTTGAACAGTTCCCAGTCATTCCGCAACTCCGCAAGTGGTTCATTATTTCTTGTATCGTTGGTATGCTTTCCGGTCTTGGTTCCGCCCCTCTCCTCGCATCTTTAGAATGGCAACTAATTGGCGAGAATCTCATGTATGGGCGATCGCCTTGGCAGCATCTCATATTTGTAAAAACACTTCTTGTGGCTCCTTCCTTCTGACTCTTTCCTCCTGGCTCCTGGCTCCTGGCTCCCAACTCCAATTTAGGGCTTGGCTGCTTTCATTAATATCCTCCCGACAGATCTCGTTTCAAAACTTAATTTTTATTCATATTTGCTACTTCGTAACCTGTAGGAGCATCATTTTTTATATCCATATTTTAGTTTTAATTTACGTACTTTAATTTTTCTAAAGTGAGAGTTTATGGCTGCTCGCTCCCCTTCACAGCACCAAGATACCACTACTTGAGATCCTTTCGGTCTAACTCCTCCGCAATGCCTTCCTGGCTGCCAAGTTCAATCCTATATGCAGAAAACTTAGTGCGGTTTAGTCTAGTGTTAGGTGAGTAAAGAAAGCGATCGCCCAAAAAAATCATTGTTTAGGTAAAATGACAGCGATCGCCTATTTCCTCCAAATAGTTTCTTCAAGTTAATTTATGCAGACCAACCTTCGCGAAAGTCAGCATAGAGGGTCAATCCACCATCAATATAGAGCGTTTGTCCCGTAATATAAGCCGCTTCATCTGATGCCAGAAATGCCGTTGCTGCTGCCATTTCCTCCGACGTGCCTGCCCGTCCCATTGGGATATGGCTTTCCACTACTGCCTTTTGTTCTGGATCGTCCGTCCAGCTTTCATTAATCGGTGTAATTGTTGCACCGGGCGCAATAGCATTGACGCGGATGCCTCGGTTTGCGTATTCCAATGCTAGGGTTTTAGTCATATTTCCCATGCCGCCTTTGCTGATGGAATAGCTGATATACATCGGGCGGGGAATGATTTCATGCACACTCGAAATATTGATAATCACCCCAGAGCGCTGCTGCTCTAACAGATGCTTAATGGTTTCCCGGGCACAGAGATATGCACCTCGCAAATTGACGGCAATTATGCGATCGAATTCATCGGTTGGGACTTCATGGGATGCGCTTTCTGTTTGAATCCCAGCATTATTAATCAGGATATCCAGACTACCAAATTTATCAATGACACTCTTCACCATACGAAGGATGTCGTCTTCTTTGGAGACATCTCCCTGAACTAATAGCGTTTCAACCCCGCATTCCGATGCTTGTCCACAGGCTTTTTGCAGAGCTATTTCTTCAGTATCTTCTGCCTCTTCTAAGCTTTTTCGATAGTTAACGGCAATGTTGCAACCTTCTTGAGCAAGACGAATGGCGATCGCCTGCCCAATGCCTGAACTCGCTCCAGTAATTAGTGCGTTTTTTCCCTTTAAACCTTTCATAATTGCTCTCCCAGAGATTTAAAACAAAATATCTTAACCGAAACCTCAAGCGAACTAGCTTCAATATCAACCAGAAGGTTGTTCTGTCTTTTTCCTACGCATTTCATCAATATCCAGAATGCCGATCACCACGCCCGCGATCGGGAGGGAGCATCTCATATTTGTAAAAACACTTATTCTGGCTCATTCCTTCTTCCTCTTTCCCCGCAGCAAGGGAGCCTCAAAACTCCTGCCTCAAAACTCCAATTTTGGGCTTTGCTGCTTTCATTGAGATGCTCCCAGTGCTATATACCTTATTGATGTGATTTATGCTTACCTAATTATTGAATTTTCCACGCAATCAGACCTACAAGCACAATCAGACCTAATGCTCTACGAAAGTAATTCACCCCTTGAAATAATTCTTCCCAAGCCCAAGTAAACAAAGAGCCAAAGGCTACTAGCTGCAACCCTAAATTAATTTGACCTGTTGTAACAATGAGGGTTAATAAAGTAGCTACAATCCCGACACTCAGTGGTAGATTGGGCATCTGAGCTATAACAATTTGGCCTTCGCTGTCCCGGAATGTGCGATCGAACAATGTGTTTTCCATGAGTTTCTCCTGTCAATGTAATAAATAGAACCAGGTTAACATTCAATACTGCGGGCTTTTTGGGGAACGATACTACAAGCTTTAGAAGGCAAGGATCATAAAAAACTCGAATTAAATACAAGTCAGGAGGGGAGATGACATTGATTTAATTATCCACAGTGGCTCAAAGTCATATAAAATTAGCCATTGGACTCTAGAAAAGCTATCAACCATTGAACAGTTAAATCTGGGATTTATCCTAGCTCAAGTTTTTTTGATTCCCTAGCATGAATTTATTCAGCTTATTTTGCCATCCTTTTAATGGTTTTTATTTGACTTGATAAATGGTATTTTTATAGTAAAATTTCCAATTTCAAATTTCATCTCTCGGTTGGAATAGTTTAGATTAAAAGGTTATCTATAATTGGATAGACATCATCGTTTCTGTAGTATCGCATCGAGATCGATCGACCTCATGCTCAAATCTCTGGTTAGCAATTCACACGTCTAAACCTTTTCGTCAAGCAGACTTGAACCTTGGGAGTGCAGTAATTTCTGTTTGCAGAGCTTGAATTGATTGTGTAGCCGCTATTTCTGCTCGATCGCTCTCAGCATCCTGACTCACAAAAAAAGTGACCAGCGTTGCTGTCAAATAACCACATATCGCGATCGCACACAACGCCAGGAAACAACAAAGCACCTGCCCTTGGGCTGTTTTCGGGTAATCACAGGCGATCGTGCTCATCAGCATTGCCGTCCACCACAGCGCAGTGCCATAGTCATTAATCCCCCCATTACCATTAGGAAGTTCGTGCTAAAACGCCTAACTTCCAGCCGATCCAATTAGGGTGACGAGCGCTATCAGTTTACAGAATAATTCAGAATTCAGGAGCCAGAATGAATTCTGTGCGACAGGATGGAGAATCGAGGTTGAAATCCCCCAATTTTAATCGTGGAGCCGAAAAAATTATTTTCGTGACGCATTTATGAGAGTTCCAGACTTGTGAAAGGAAATCAGATTATTCTTATCCCAAGCGTATTGGGGTCAATGCTTCAATCTAAAATCTAAAATCAAAAATCTAAAATCGATTGACTCCTGCTTAAGCAAGATGAGCAAACCGCTTTAAAAACAGAGCAGGCACAATGACTGGAAGCCCTGCACCGATACAAATGAGAGCTTGGATAAAACTAAGCGGTTGGGTAGCAAATAGCGGGTTTATGAAAGTCAACTGGCTAAAGAAAACTTGAAAAAACACACAAGCCACACCGATCGCAGGAATAAAAGCAATTTCTTGAGTGCGATATTTTAAATACGCAAACAGAGAGGGAAGACATTGGCTAATACTCAATACGTAAAAGGTTTCTGCGGAAACCAGCGTATGGACTGCCCTTGTCCGAGCCAAATTAATATTACCTGTGGTTTGCGAAACCCATTCAAAAATGCCAAGTACAGCAATGAGATTGAAGATGGAAATAATCAGGATACGCCACAGCAATTTTTTCGTTAATAGGGGTTCATTGGGGCGGCGGGGCGATCGCTGCATAGTCTCAGCCGATTTGGGATCAAACGCTAGAGTGGCACTCAGGGCGACGGAAATCACCATATTCAGCCAGAGAATCTGCACCGGCAAAATTGGCAGGGTGGTACCAGCCAAGATTCCCACCAATATCGTCAGCGCCTCTGCACCATTGACGGGTAGGATAAACCCAATGGTTTTCAGCAGGTTGCCATAAACGGTGCGTCCTTCTTCTATGGCGGCTTCAATGGAGGCAAAGTTATCATCGGTCAACACCATATCCGCCGCTTCTTTGGCAACTTCCGTGCCTGTAATCCCCATCGCTATGCCAATATCCGCCTGCTTTAGTCCTGGGGCATCATTGACCGCATCTCCGGTCATGGCAACAATTTCACCCTTGGACTGCAAAGCTTCCACCAGTCGCAGTTTCTGTTCAGGCGCCACCCGGGCAAACACATTACTAACTTCAACGGCATTGCTGATTGACGGTATGAATTAAGTTCTACGAAAAGACTCCAAGGCACAAAAAGTCTGTCTTCGGCAAAGATTAAAAAATGTACATTCATACTAAAGTTCAGCAACGCCAACACTTCTTCTTCCTCCTTCCTTCTGACTCTTTTCTCCTGACTACTGGCTCCTGGCTCCTAACTCCTATTTTGGGCTTGGCTGCTTTCATTGAGATGCTCCCGCTCCAACTAACGCATCTATGATTCATCTAATAATAGCAGTTGCCATAAATTTAATAAATCCTCAGCATTTAATAAATTGGTTGGCTAGCGGTTGCTATTGCACCTCATAACCGCGAAAACTGCTGTATGTATATCGCCCTAAAGAACAGAAAAAAAATATCGCAGACGGAGTACCTTTAGCGCTGATTGAGATGGAGAGCTGTGAGTCCATTATCTGGCTCAATATTCAGTAGATGTGCCAGAATTAATGAACCTAACTCCCAATAAACTTTGCTTTTCTCAACAGGGTATACAAGCTGCAACCCTTATTTAGTCTAGTTCCTAGGCCTCTTTGTCACACTCCCAGATGAGTCAGTTACAATACTTCTGACACTTTGGGGTAAAATGGCTGGAATAGTTGATTTTTCCTGAGTCGTGACTTGGCTCAAACCCTAATTATGCCGTAGAGAATCAAAAACTGTCCGAAGTCTTGAGTGAGTTACACAAATGAAACTGTGAAATCAGGGTTTATAATTAAAAAACCTGCCGTTGATGAAAAAACTAACTTACAAACAACTCACTTTTGGATAATTGAGCAATTGCATCAATGTAGATAAAATTTGAAATCAGAGAAAATTAAAATGAAATCTTTCAGCAGAAAACTTGGTTTTGTAGAAATGTGGATGGCGCTAGGCCATGAGGTGGGAGGTGGACTAATTGTCAATGTTGTCTATCTGGAAGGAATTTTAACAGCAGAGCTTGTTGAACAAGCTCTTAAATTAGTCCAACAGCGTCATCCCATGCTCCAAGTTTACATTGTTGAGTCTGAAGATGGATTATATTTTCAATCGACAGGAATAACGGAAATTCCGGTACAAGTTATATACAAACAAGATGAAAATGAAGCAATTAAAATTGCTGAAAAA
Source organism: Microcoleus sp. AT9b-C3 (assembly GCF_036705485.1). Lineage (NCBI taxonomy): Bacteria > Bacillati > Cyanobacteriota > Cyanophyceae > Oscillatoriales > Microcoleaceae > Microcoleus > Microcoleus sp. AT9b-C3. Next base: position 239,804 of record NZ_JAUBUR010000004.1, read on the forward strand.
GAACTACATACAAAATTTACACCAGGCAAGAATCCTCTGTGTCGCCTAACTCTTTTGTATTCTCATCAACATCAAAATAGCTGTGAAATGATTATTACCTTTCATCATGGAATTGTAGATGGCATATCATGTATGCGTTTTATTGATGACCTGTTATTTTATTATCAGCAAATTAATGAAGGAGAGAATATATTTCAAGTAGAACCCCTAGAATTTATTCCTCCCATAGAAACTATAGTTAGTTATAATATTCCCAGTCAAAACCCAAGGGAAAATCATCAACTCGTAAATGAACAACCAAGTCTACCACCACAATTAATTATTGAACATCAAGCATCCGCCAACGAACGTTTTACTCGGATGCTACCGCGAATGCTTAGTCAAGAAAAGACTAAGATACTAATTGATAAATGCAAACAAGAAAAAACAACTGTGCATGGTGCTATGTGTGCCGCAATGCTATGTGCTGCTGGTAAATTACTATCAATAGATACACAGGTAAATTTCTCCTATGGTTTACCTGTAAATTTGAGAAAATATTGTGAGCCTGAAATCACAGACCAAAATCTAGGTTGTTTTATATCTGTGCTGGGGTTTAATCAGTTAGTTGAGCCAAATACATCTTTTTGGGATTTAGCTAGAGAATGTAAATCCCAAATACATGATTCTTTAATTAGCGGTGTCCATATAACTAAACTACAACAAGGTAAATTACGTAATTCTGACAGCTATTCCCTGAAGCAATTCGTGATTCACTATATGTTTAGTAAAGAAGATACTATGGGAAGAAATAATTTTTTTTCAATTTCCAATACAGGCAAATTTAAATTCCGATATCAAGCGGGTAAGCTGAAAATAAAGGAATTATACTTTGCTTTTCCTCAACATATTAGTGGTGATTGTTTTTGGTTAGGCGTTCTCACTCTAAATGAGCAGTTATTTTGCAATTTTATTTATGTACAACCTGTAATCAGCGAGCGAACAGCACAGTTATTTGCTGATGATGTGATGACAGTCATAGAAAAAGTGTGTATTAATCAAAATTCGACATTAACAATGTTGTGTGAGTCAGTGACACAAAATTAAATACTCTTGATTTCAAATTTTATTTGATAAGACCATAATTTTAGTATACAATATTTATATCAAAAATTTTGTAAAACTCCAATAATATCAACTGGGACAATAAGTCAATTGTAATTTATTCCTATTTTCCATTTCATGTAGAAGATTTGTCTCCTTTATCTGTAAATAAAGGTATTGGCGGAAGCGAGGAAGCGATCATTTACTTAAGTCAAGAATTAGTTAAGTTAGGCTACGCGGTTACTGTTTTTAATCGATGCGGTGATATGGAAGGGGAATATAATGGAGTAGTTTATCAGTCTGTTGATAAATTTAATCCCCAAGATAACTTTAATGTCTTAATCTTTCATCGGGCTTGGACACAACCTATGCTAATGAAAGTGAAAGCCAGAAAAACTGCGGTGTGGATGCACGACAACCCGCAATTATTTCCTCCTGTAGAAGAGTTTCAGCGTTTAGAATTTCTGGCAAGTTTTGACAAACTTTTATGTTGTCAAATTTTCATAAATCTCTGCTGCCAGACTGGATTCCTGGAGACAAGATTTTTTTAACAACCAATCGGATTAATCTCGAAGATTTCAACTTAACAGGAATTGCTAGAAATCCCAAGAGACTAATTTCGATTAGTGATTACACAAGAGGCATTGAAAATTTACTGACTCAATGGGATCGAGTTATCAAAGAAGTGCCCGATGTTGAATTACATATTTTTTATGGTTGGCAAGGAATTGATGCTTTAATTAATTCACCTTATCTTGAGAGATTTCCATGCTTACCAGATAAAAAGCAAAAACTTTTACAACTTTTCGCGCAGGAAAATGTCTATGAACATGGCAGGATTGGACACAAGGAGTTATACTAATTTTTTATGAGGTTGCATAGAATCCGATCCCCCCTAGCCCCCCTTATTAAGAGGGGGACAAGATTCTTCTCAAAGTCCCCCTTATTAAGGGGGATGCGAGGGGGATCGAGTTATGTGCAACTTCACATTAAATTGGTATTAGTGGAAGAATTATTCAAATCAGGAATCTGGGTTTATCCTTGTCATACTGCGATAGAAATTTTCTGTATTAGTGCTTGGAAAGCACAAGCCGCTGGTTGTGTTCCGGTGGTGACAACTTATGCAGGTTTAGATGAAACTGTGAAATCAGGTATCAGAATTAAGGGGCCTGCTGGCGATGAGGAAACTAATAATGCTTTTATTGCAGCAGTGATAGACTTGCTAAAAAATCCTGAAAAACAATAAGCTTGAAGACAGGAAGCATTATATCTTAAAGATTCATTCGGCTGGGATAGAGTCGCTCAACAATGGCATCAGGAGTTTATATCCGCTGAAATTAAGTAGAAAATAATGAATCAACAACCCGTATTTTGAATGTGGTTCAGGGTTCAGGTGATTCAGCAGACGCACCATACAACCGCTATCTTTAAGCCATCAAGATGGTAAAAAAGTCCTGCTTATTTATCCTTTTTTTGACGAAATGGATCGAAACCAGCCACTTCTGCCAGCGTATAAAGTGGGCGGCCCTTCACCTCCTCATAAATACGCCCTATATATTGACCCAAAATCCCAATACTGACCAACTGCACCGCACCCAAAAAGAAAACCGCCATAATCACAATTGTCAAACCAGTTAATGCCGAACCCGGAGAGAAAAGACGCCAATACAAAACCAAAAAAGCCATCAAAACAGACACCAAAGCCGAAAATAAACCCAAATAAATCGACAATTGCAAAGGAACCTTTGAAAAAGAGACTAAACCATTCATCGCTAAACTAAAAGATTTTCTGAAGGTATACTTAACCTCGCCTGCAAAGCGCGGATCACGTTCAAACTTAACCGCCGTTTGTTTAAAACCAATCCAAGCGCGCAATCCCCGAATGTAGCGGTTGCGTTCAGGCATAGCATTGAGCACGTCCACCACGCACCTATCCATCAAACAAAAATCTCCGGTATCTATGGGAATATCAACATCAGCAAGATTCCGCAAAATGCGATAATACATATAAGCTGGCAACCGCTTAAACCAACCTTCTTGACGGCGTTGAGTGCGCTGAGCGTAGACAACTTGATAGCCCTGCCGCCACTGTTCTACCATATCTATAATTAGCTCTGGCGGGTCTTGCAAATCGCCGTCCATGATGACTACTACTTGACCTCTAGAAAAGTTTAAACCAGCAGTTACAGCTATTTGATGACCGAAATTGCGGGCCAAACTGAGGTAACAAATTCGTGAGTCTTTTTCGTGCAATTCTCGCAAAAGTTCGAGAGAGCGATCGCGACTGCCATCATTGATTAAAATTAATTCTACTGGGCCGTCCATTCGATCCATCACGGCCCTAATTCGCCGATACAATTCAGCGAGATTTTCTTCTTCGTTATAGATAGGAATTACCAAAGAATACTTAGGTGTATCGTTCATTGCTGTTTCTGTTTAAAAATCGGCTTTTCAACTGTTAAATCAAAAGTTTATTTTTCCCAAACACCCCGGCTGGTTTACGAGAGAGGTTCGGCACGTAATTTCGCTTTTTTAGCCAGACAACAGCAGCCCCCAAAATAGCAGCATACCCAAAATTATCTATTTTATTAAATACGAAAAATAAAAGATACCATAAGACTGACACACGCCAAGTGAAAACATCTGTTATCATAGATGTTTAGTCAGACTATAAAAATTACAATCATAACCCATAAATTCAAAATTGCATGACAAATTCCAATTATCTTTGGCAAGCAAATCAAGACTTAAGCGAAGCTTGTCTGCAACATCCCTTTGTCAGAGGCATTGCTGACGGCAGCCTCCCCCAAAATAGTTTTGCATATTACGTTGCACAAGACGCATTTTTTCTGGGAGCCTTCGCTCGCGCTTATAGTATCGCGGCCGCAAAAGCACCCGACTGGGAGGGGTTTGAAATCCTCCACAATCTCGGTAGTGGCGTTTTAGATGAACTTCGTTTGCATCAAGGATATGCAGCAAAATGGGGGGTAAACTTGCAAGAGGCAAAACCGGGAATCGCTACCCGCCGCTACACAGATTTTTTATTAGCGACAGCCTGGGGAAGTGGTGTAGGTTTGACAGCAGCCGCGATGACTCCTTGCTTGCGGTTGTATGCTTTTTTGGGACAGCAGCTAGCTAAACCTAATATACCGGAACACGCCTTTAGCGAGTGGATTTCCACCTATAGCAGCCCGGATTTTGAGATTTTAGCAAAACGGCTGGAAAGTTTGGTCGATCGCTACGCCGAAGCTGGGCCAGAAGTAGAAGCAACCTATCGCTACGCTATGCTGTGCGAAAGAGACTTTTTTCAGGCAGCTTGGGAAATATAAGAATCCTTGCAGGAGTCGTAATTTTTTTACCCCACCCAACCCTGCCCGAACCAGCCGGGAGAAAGTAAGAAATTTACCAATGATGCGAGGATTGCTATAGAGTAAATTCAGTTGGTGCAAGAAATATAGAAAACTATCTTAAGCTAGCTACACGCAGTAAATTTAACAGCTATTTACAGCAGTAATGCAGCCAATACTTCTATTTACCGTCCTAATGCGAAAACAGTTCCCGGCCAGTTTTAGGGAGTCAGCCGCTGACAAAACCTCGATGCTGCAATCCCATACACGGGCTATTTCTTACAGAGTAAATGAGCAATTACCTGCATCCCGATCGCCCTTATCGATCGGCTTAGAAACCACATAGCAATTACAAAAATTAACCCATCCCGGCTTTTGGAGCGCTCCAGGCGCGGAATTACTTCTAGCCCTAAATCAGTATTTGTCATGGCTAAAACAGCCCAAGACTGTAGATTTAAAATTAAAGTATAGTCCGCTGCCGAGCGATCGCCAAATATATACGTAAGTACCGCCGTACTGCTAATTTTAACGTCCGAGTTTATTGGGAATCCCTTCGCAGCCGCCGGGAATAGTCTCTCTCGACTTCGCTCCGCACCAAGCGCAGCAGTAATAGCGCTGCTCCTCCGACAGCCGCTTGACAGCCGTGAAATCAGCGCGTTCAACCACAGCGCCGGTATGTTCACCCGTTTGATAGTTGGGAAATTCGGTACGGCTGCGGGGGGATGCAGTTTGTGCCGAGCCGTAGAATAATGCGGTGGCTCTCATGTCGGCGCGAGCGAGATTGGCGTCGTACAAGACAGCGCGCGAGAGGTTGGCTTTCACTAAATCGCACTTGCTGAGATTAGCGCGGACGAGGTTGGCTTCGCTCAAATCCGTCCACCGCAAATCGGTGCCAGCCAGGTCAGCACCCGCTAACATGACATTGAGATCGATAACGCGGATACCGTGATCTCTATCTTCAGCGTAGCCGCCGTCGCCGTCAAGGATGGGGCGGCCTAAAAGCCGATCGCGCTTCAGCGGAGTAACCAATCTCGACTGCGACAAAAACCGCAGAATTTTAGCTTTACCTTCAGCATCTACACTGCTCATAATCGCAGCGGTGCGGCCTTCTGCGATCGCCCTTTCCTGCGGCCAGTCTTCCAAAAACCCTTGTTCGTCAAGGGCTAAGTCGGAAACCCCTTGAAAATAAGCATCGATCGTTTGCTGCTGCGTAATTCGATTTTGCTGAATCGTCAAATCTTTCGAGATCACGTACTGCCGCCAAGCCACGTAAACGCCCAAAATTGCGATCAAAATTTGGCCCAAAGCGCCGATCAACTCGCCGAGTGCGCCGATGGCGTCCCAGTTGATTTGGATGTTGCGGCTTCCCGGTTCAGTATTACTACCGCTGAGCATCAGCAAGCCAACAATCCCAGCTAAAAGCCCGAAGCAGGCGACAATCAGCGTGCGCCAAGTCGGCGGAATTACCTGCGCCCAGATTTTGCCCCAACTCGGCCACATCAGCCGCAGCGATAGGCCGATCGCACCGATGGCGCCAATTAAGCCCAGCCAAATGTTGTCATTTGCCAGCCCAAAAATCATCGCTGCGATCAACCCCAGCGTCAGCGCCGACCCCGACTTCTCAGTAGTCGTTTGTTCCGGCTGCGCCGGCAAAAAAACCTTGCGAGTTGGAGGCGGCTGCACCGGTTTTTCCGGTTCAGCAGTAACGACGATTGTCCCTGATTCTGGTGGCACAGTAGGGCTCGCACCGTTCTGACTTTCTACAGTCACGTTAGACTCAGGGCGATTGGGTTGAGAAGAGTTGTTTTCTGGTGTCATGCGTTGAGGCAAATTCTAATTTTAGCCGGTCACTAAAACGATTTTAACTAACCAAGCAGGATTCTAGATAATATTACAATATAAATCTCCACTAATTACACTCAAAAGAGGTGACATACTATGACCCTGGTACTTCCCAATCTGCAAGAAAAACAAATGGGTCAAGTAATCACTACAATCGCCGTCACAAATTTCATCGATCTAGTTATGGCTGAACGGGGATTTATTGGTGCTGAGGAAGTTCGCTCTGTTACCCTCGATAACGTTGTTGTCGATACCGGAGCCACTCTGCTTTCCTTGCCAGCTCCTATTATTAGCCAAATAGGTTTAAGACAAGTAGGAGAAAGAGATGTAGAAACATCAGCGGGCATCAAAAAAGGTCGAATTTTTGCAGGCGCTCAAATTATTGTAGAGGGCAGAGAGGGCAGATTTGATTGTTTAGAATTACCCGAAGGCGTTTCTGCTGTTTTGTTGGGCGTGATTCCAATGGAAGAACTAGGCTTAGAACCTGATTTAAAAAATAGACGATTGCGAGTATTGCCGATGAACAATCAGCAAACATATCTGATGGGTTAGTTGAGCGGCATTTACCGTAGCACAAACCTCTCGCGTGTGATTACTATCATGTCCCTTCAATTACCCGCCCTCAAAAAAGTTTGTACTGAGGACTCAACTACTCATAAAATTTACATGACTTTATTCCTCAATACCAACTAATTTATTTTTATATAAAAATATTACTTACAGTTAAAAACATCATACCCAAAAATTTAATTTTTGGGTATGATGTAAGTTTTTTGCCCTACATCTAGCGAGCAGAATAAGCCTTGAGCAAATACACGCCAACCGTCCCAAATATCAAAACAATTATCCCCAAAATTAACCCCACACTAAACCTTTGAGCATTGCCCAAAGCGACAAGAATTTGCTGCCGCACCACAAACGCCAACAGCCAGCAAATCTGGGCCTTCAGCCAAGCCAAAAGGCCTCGCCCCAACAGATATTGCCGATGAGCGTTCTCAGAAGTAATCGGTACCGGATAATTAAAATTATGGGGATAGCGCGAAACCGCAGTTAAAACGGCAAAAATAATGGCAGCAACCGCCGGCACGATCCAAATCATCACCTTGTCTCCCCAAGCATCAGCCAGCCCCCCCAAGCCGAAATGAATCGGAATTCGATCGGGCAAAACCGCCCAAAACTTGACGATGAGCAAAACAGCCAGCAAAATCGCGATCGCACCCAAAAGCTCTACCGCCACTAAAACGGGCGAAAGTCCCAGAGAAATAACGGGCCGTTGGTTTGGTGTGTTTCCAGTCATGGCTACTGAAAATTAGATTAATATTGAAAATAATAGTATTGGTTCCCATTTCATCCCCCAACAGCTTTCGTTGGGGGTTTCCAAACATCCCGCGAGGTTCTATGACGGCTCAGGTCTTGATTGAAAAGAAAAAGTTAGAAAAACCGCCCCTAACAATACACACATTAGGCGATCGCGTCCTGCGGCAGCCAGCCAAGCGCGTCAAAAGCGTCGATGCAGAAATTCGGCAGCTAGTCCGAGAAATGCTGCAAACCATGTACAGTGCCGACGGTATCGGTTTGGCTGCCCCCCAAGTCGGAGTCCACAAACAAGTAATCGTCCTCGACTGCGACCCGGAAAACCCCGCCACACCCCCAATTGTTTTGATCAATCCCACCATCAAAAGTAGCAGCAGCGATATCTGCAGCTTGCAAGAAGGGTGTTTGAGCATTCCGGGAGTTTATTTAGAAGTCAAACGCCCAGAAGTCATTGAAGTATCCTACCGCGACGAATACGGCCGCCCACAAACCCTGATAGCGACAGACTTACTGTCGAGGGCAATTCAGCACGAAATGGATCACCTCAACGGAGTGCTGTTTGTAGACAGAGTAGAAAACAAGCTGTCACTAAATGAAGCATTAGTCAAGCATAAATTTTCTCCAAAGGCAGTAAAATCAGTATGATGGCAGGAACTCCGAAAAGTGGTTTACTCTTAGCTCTTTCGTGCATCACTGCGATCGCGGCAGTCGGCTCCATCTTTGAGCTGTCATCGGGAGAAGCTCAACTTGGCAATTTAGTCACGGGCATCATTCTCGCCCTTAGCGTACCGCTAACTGGCATATTTTTCTATGCAGCCGTTCAGGATGCCAGGGCAAATCTATAAGCAGAGTTTTTAGTCATTAGTCATTAGTCAGCAGTTATTAGTAATTAGTAATTAGTAATTAGTCAGCAGCTAACAACCAATAACTGTGGAATAAAGACTGCTCAAAAATAACATCACCTAACAGCTCGCGAGCTCATGACCAATGACTAATGACTAATGACTAATGACTTATAACTCATGACTAATGAAATCGGATTTCTGCGACAAGTGCCAGCCAAAGATGCTGCGGGAACCCCAGCATCCAAGTACCAACTTTCTGAAGAAGGGGAATTGGTCATCGGACGCGATCGCAATTGTCAAATAGCTTTAGAGTCGATCGCCCACGGCATGGTTTCCCGCCGCCACGCCGCAGTCCGTCCCCTAACTCAGGGTACTTTGACGAGATGGGAAATTTGCGACCTCAACAGCGCTAACGGAACTTATATCAACGGAAAAAAGCTCTCTGGCTGCCAAACTTTAGAAACAGGCGATCGCATCAGTCTCGGCCTTGACGGCCCTGAATTTATATTTGAATCTCCCGTAACCCCTTACCAAAATCAACCCGGATTAAGATCACAACAGACTGGCAATTTTGCGGGTAGCGAAAAAGACGCTCTCACTTTAACTCAATTATTCCCGATCGCCTCCACTGGCAAACAATTAAGCCAAAAAGCTTACTTATATCCAGGTATTGCCACAGTTATTGTTGTCGTGTCGATGTTTGTCGCGGTTGGAAATTCCGCAGCATTCAACTTGCTGCTGTCAGCTTACCTCGCCGGTGCGGCTTACTACTTTATCTATCAACTGTGCGGCAAACACAAGCCTTGGTGGGTATTGCTTGGTTCGGCTTTAGCTACAGTCCTGATTGTGATCAGCCCCTTATTAATTGGATTTATATTAGTATTTAGAGAAATTTTGCCCGGTCGCCTGCCAACCGAAGGCGAAACAATCAGTTTTTTGCCTTTTTTGACCAGAATGTTTTTCGGGGCGGGTCTAATGGAAGAATTGCTGAAAGCCCTGCCCGTTTTGGGAGCCATGTTACTGGGAAATTGGCTGAAAAATCCGTGGCGCGATCGCATCGGCGTTTGGGAACCTTTAGACGGAATTCTGTTAGGAAGTGCCTCAGCAGTCGGCTTTACACTGTTAGAAACTCTGGGGCAGTACGTTCCCAATGTCATCCAAAATGTCACCCTGCAAGCAGGGCAGGACGCGGGACAATTAGTAGGATTGCAGTTGCTAATTCCCCGCATTTTGGGTTCGGCTGCTGGACACATGGCTTACAGTGGCTATTTAGGATATTTTATCGGTTTGAGCGCCCTCAAACCTAGGAAGCGCTGGCAAATTTTGGGCGTAGGCTATTTCAGTGCTTCCGCACTTCACGCTTTGTGGAATGCGTCAGGAGCCGCCAGCGTACTTTTGCTGGCGTTGGTGGGAGTTTTGTCCTATGCGTTTTTGGTAGCCGCGATTTTGAAAGCCAGAGCTCTGTCTCCGAATCGAGAGCAAAATTTTGCAACTCGAATATTCTTTGAAGGCAGAAGGTAGCAGATCAAGTTTTGAATTTTAAAGTTGTTTCCTTCCTCTGGCAATTTTGAGGTTATGCACATTAGTCACGTAATTTGACCTACCCTTACCATAAAGCGTAGCTTGTGTCAATAAAGAATTTCTACAAATTTTACCGTCTACCGTCAGCCGTCAGCCTTCTGTCGTCTTGATCCTTCCTTCTCTTAGAAATTCTTCACAAATAGTTTGACTGTGGTACTATCTGGATGGCTGTGAGTAGCTGAGGGAAGCCAAGGGGCTTGATTCCTGTGGTGGTGGAGGAGAATCCAGGAGTGCTAGATAGGATGTCATTGGGATACGCAAACGTTTTCGCCCAGCGAAGTCAACTCGAACCCCTCCGCATTGGGGTGATTGGGGTTGGCAATATGGGCCAGCATCACACGCGAGTTCTGAGCTTGCTAAAAGATATCGAACTCGTGGGTGTTGCAGACATAAATGTAGAGCGGGGAATAGATGTAGCAAGCAAATACCGGGTTCGCTTCTTTGAAGACTACCGAGATTTGCTCGCCCACGTAGATGCAGTTTGCGTCGCCGTTCCAACTCGCCTGCATCACCCTGTGGGGATGTCTTGTCTCCAAGCGGGTGTTCACGTTTTAATTGAAAAGCCGATCGCGGCTAGCATTGCCGAAGCCGAATCTTTGGTCAACGCGGCTGCTGAGGCCCACCGGATTTTACAAGTGGGTCACATCGAGCGCTTCAATCCAGCTTTTCAGGAACTCGGCAAAGTGCTGAAAACTGAAGAGTTACTGGCATTGGAAGCTCACCGGATGAGTCCCTATTCCCAGCGGGCTAACGACGTATCGGTAGTTTTGGATTTAATGATCCACGACATCGACTTGCTTTTGGAATTGGCAGATTCCCAAGTGGTGAAGCTGACCGCCAGCGGCAGCAGGGCCTCAGATTCAGGTTATTTAGACTACGTGACAGCGACGTTGAACTTTGCTAACGGCATTGTCGCCACCTTGACTGCCAGTAAGGTGACGCACCGCAAACTCCGTTCAATCGTGGCTCACTGCAAGAATTCTCTGACAGAGGCAGATTTTCTCAACAACGAAATCTTGATTCACCGACAAACAACCGCCAATTACGTGACGGATTACGGTCAGGTGCTTTACCGTCAAGATGGGTTGATCGAGAAAGTTTACACCAGCAATATTGAACCGCTCCACGCAGAATTGGAGCATTTTATTAATTGCGTGCGGGGTGGAAATCAGCCCTCTGTGGGAGGAGAACAAGCTCTCAAAGCTCTGCGGCTTGCGAGTGTGATCGAGCAAATGGCTCTCGACGGTCAAGCTTGGTATCCGAAAGAGCTAGAGTCTACTTTGCAAGTTAGCTAAATCGAGACAAATCCTGTCGTTTCCGGGTGCTTTTACAGTTTGGGTTTGTTGTTCGTTGAAGACGGTAATTGTTCCCATGCAACCGGATTCGATATCAGTCGATTTGAGATTGGACAATTCGGCGTGAGAAGTTCGGCGAGTGCGATCGTCGAGTTGCCCTCGGTCAAAGGATTTTAGACTTTAGATTGACAATCAAGCATCCAGGATACAAGCCCCCGGATTCATCCGTCCAGAAATAAAAAACCTGTATCCGATGAAATTTGCCCCCCGAATTTATCCGTGAGGTGAATGCTTCAATTCTAAAATCTAAAATCTAAAATCTAAAATCGATTGACTCTGCAGATGAATGTGGGGGCTTGAACTAAGGTTTAAACTTTTTTGCCCTCGACAACAGGAGTCGTGGGCAAGTATCCGTCTTTAGGTGAAGTCACGATTTATGCCAAAAAAGAGCGACTATTTGACGACTGATGGTTTTGCTAACTAGCTGATTTCCTTGAGGACTCAGGTGAATGCTGTCTCGATACAAAGTTGGAAATTCGGCCGCACAATTGAAAATGGGAAGAAAATCTATGTAAGTAATTTTCTCTGTTTCTACGAGTTCGGCGAGACGCGCTCTAGCTTTGACTTCCCAGTCGCGAGGGCCCAGGCCGCCGAGTTCGCCCCGCTTCGGCGTGACGGCTAGCAAAAACTCGACGTTGGCGGATACAGCTATTTTCTGGATTTGGCGAATAGCTTCTAAGTTGGAGCCTACTACATCGCTGCTGGTGGCTGCGGGTGCTGCCAATTGGGGAGTCGGCACTGCCGGTAGTAGGTAGCGGCTCAATAACTCTAAGGTAGCCGATCGGGGTTTGTGATCCGGGTAAGATCGATCGCGCCCCACAACCAGATCACAAGGAGCCGATGCAAACAAATCGTCCGTATTAAGCAGCAAAACCACAGCCTTTGCCCCAAAAACACCGAACCGCTTGGCGTAAGCAAGTTGATTCCTCGGCCCCCAAGAATTGGCTGAGGCGTTGAGAACTTCAAAATTTGAATAGTTGACTTGTGAACCTAATTGTGCATGGCTCGCCAGATTCTGTACGAGCAGTCTTAAATTCCGAGTCATAATTTCCGAGATCGTATCTGTCTGATGTGTCCACCAACCGCCGTTGGCGACAGAATCTCCCAACAGCAAGACGCGCAGAGTTTCTGGAGAGGCGATCGGGGCGATCGCTGGGCTACGCATAGAATACTCGTTAATCTCAATCCGGTTGCCCAAGCGACGCACCTTCTGGTTCGGCGCCAACAAATAGCCACACTCGGCATCGGCAATGTAAATCAAAGGATTACCAAAACCCAGCAGCACCCGCAGCAGCACTTCGATTGCCGCCCCCAATCCTGCGGTGACAGCCAAAATTATGAGAACAACTTTCACCACTTAACCTCGAGAGAGAAGGATAAACCCCTGCCGACACCAAGGTATAAAAAAGAATGCAACAGCAGTCAAGCTCTCAACCCCGATTGTAGTCAGTAGATTTTAGATAAAAGATTAAAGCATTGACTCCACAGATGAATCTGGGAAATCTCCCTAAAATCTAAACTTTTTTTGCTGTCGAGGACTCCTGTCTTGAAGCAAGTATCCCTCTGGGAGTGAAGTAAGTAGGTCGTCCTTGTAAAATCTAAAATCTAAAATCTAAAATCTAAAATCTAAAATGTTATGGCTTAGGGGTTTGAGCAACTTGGCGACCCGATTAAGTCAACCGAATCGCCCCCGTGGATATAGAATTCTAGAATATACCGTGACTCATCCGCCGTCAGCAGTCAGTGAACTTGGTGGTTTCAGGAAAATCCGTGGACTTAAAACAAATATTCAAAACGCCGAATCCCATAATCGGTGTCGTACATTTACAGCCTTTGCCAACTTCTCCCCGCTGGGGCGGAAACCTCAAAGCTATTATCGGAAGAGCCGAGCAAGAGGCTACAGCGCTGGCTTCTGGTGGCGCAAACGGTATCATAGTCGAGAACTTTTTCGACGCTCCTTTTGCTAAAGACAGCGTAGATCCGGCGGTGGTAAGTGCCATGACTCTGGTAGTTGAGAGGCTAACAAATCTCGTGACGCTGCCGATCGGCGTTAACGTGCTGCGAAACGACGCCCACAGCGCGATCGCCATCGCCTCCTGCACAGGAGCTCAATTCATCCGCGTCAACGTCCTCAACGGCATCATGGCTACAGACCAGGGCTTAATTGAAGGCCAAGCTCACCAGCTACTGCGCTACCGCCGGGAATTGGGCAGCGATGTCAAAATATTAGCAGACGTGTTAGTCAAGCACGGGCGACCCCTAGGCAGCCCCAATTTGACCACAGCCGTCCAAGAGACGATCGGGCGCGCTTTAGCCGACGCCGTAATCCTTTCCGGCTGGACAACTGGCAGCCCTCCCAATCTCGAAGACTTAGAACTCGCGAGTGCAGCAGCGGCGGGAATTCCAGTTTTCATCGGCAGCGGCGCATCGTGGGAAAACATTTCTACCCTCATGCAGGCGGCTGACGGCGTAATCGTATCGAGTTCCCTGAAGCGAAACGGCCGCATCGAGCAGCCTATAGATCCGATCCGCGTCAGTCAGTTTGTAGAAGCCGCCCGCCGCAGCTTGTCCCAGAAAGAGCGCGAACAGGAAAATAGAGATGCTAATGGCTCAAGAGGGCCAACACCGGAACCGGGCAAACTCACAAGTAAAACGTAAAATGGGAATTGTTGACAGTTGACAGTTGGCAGTAGTCATCAGTCATCAGTCAACAGTTATCAGTCATCAGTCATTAGTTAACCATTAACCGTCATTAGTCAACAGTCAACAATTCCCAATTATCAATTACCAAATCAAAAAATGATTCGCCGACGTTCCACCCCTTGGATTCATCGCTGGTCTAGGACTCTGATGGCAGCGATCGCAGCCATAGGCGTCGTAGAAACGGCCTATCTCACGATCGCTAAATTCACGAATGGCTCGGTCATTTGTCCCACCAGCGGCTGCGACAAAGTTCTCAACAGTCCCTACGCTACAGTCTTTGGCACCGTGCCTTTAAGTTTGTTAGGCTGTCTGGCTTACCTGAGCATAGCAATCCTGGCATTGGCTCCCAAAGGCGTCAATCCCAACACCAATAAAGGACTGCACTCTCAACTAGAAAACACAACTTGGCAAGCGCTATTTATCATCACCGCTGCGATGGTAATTTTCAGCAGCTATTTGATGTATTTGATGGCTTTTGAAATTCAGGAACTGTGCATTTACTGCATCACATCTGCCTTATTTGCGCTGTCGCTGTTTGTGTTGGTGCTAGTCGGGCGCGAGTGGGAAGATATCGGACAGTTGGTGTTTACAGGCATTTTAGTGGCAATGGTGAGTTCGATCAGTGCCTTGGCACTTTATAACAGCGTCAACTCACCTCCTCCTACTGTCTCTACCCCCGGAATTGTACCCCCTGCCGTCACTACAACCTCCGGCCCGGCACAAATTGCTTTGGCCCGCCACCTCCGACAAATTGGCGCTAAAGAGTACGGCGCTTATTGGTGTCCCCACTGCCACGACCAAAAAATGCTGTTCGGCAAAGAAGCAGCCAAAATAATTGATTATTTTGAATGCGATCCCAGGGGGCAAAATTCCCGCGCTGAAATTTGCCAAGCTGCTGCTGCGAATGTTAAAGGTTTCCCGACTTGGGAGATTAATGGTAAGTTTTATGCGGGGACACAATCTTTGGATAAACTCGCTGATTTATCAGGTTACACCGGCCCGCGCAACTTTCAAAACTAACAGGAAAGTTGGAGATGTTAGATGACAGATTTTAGATTGATGGGCAGGGAATATCCTGGTTTTTAACTTAGTTTATCGTTGGTTCTTGCTGCGAAATCAATCTAAAATCGTGCATCTTTAATAAATAAAAAATAGTCTAATTAGTTAGAAGAGAAATTTTAAAACAAGTGGTGGCTTTTGAGTATTTAGATCGGCGAATAACTACTAAAAACTTTACATAAAAATGCAAGAAACCGGGTTTCTGCTTCCAGAGTGATTGTTGAAATGACATATTTTGGTTGCGAAATCCGGTTTCTGCTGTTGCAGCCCGATCGTACCGAAAAACCAAAAAATTGGATAATCTAAAATCTAAAATCTAAAATCGACTCGCCCCACCGAAAAACCAAAAAATTGGATAATCTAAAATCTAAAATCTAAAATCTAAAATCGACTCGCCCCCACCGAAAAACCAAAAAATTGGATAATCTAAAATCTAAAATCTAAAATCGACTCGGAGATGTAAAACCTATAGGTAGTAGTAGTTTAGATGCTCACAGGGCGAGCCCCCAATCCCCAAAATATGCTAAAAACTATCAAAAAATGGGTCGATCAAGAACGCCGAGTATTGATTACTGCGAGTGCCGTTGCTAGTACGGTCATTGTAATGCGCTGGTTAGGATGTTTTCAGGTGTGGGAATGGGCTGCTTTCGACCACTTTGTGCGCTGGCGGCCGGCCGAACCAATTGACTCGCGCATCGTCATTGTAGAAATTAAGGAAGCTGACTTGCAAAAATACGGCTACCCAATTTCGGATGCTGTCTTGGCCCAATTGCTGCAAAAATTGCACGCGGGCAAGCCACGGGCGATCGGCCTTGACGTTTACCGAGATTTGCCAACTCAACCGGGTAACGCCGAATTGCTCAAAACTTTTAAAACTATTCCCAACTTAATCGGCATTGAGTTGATGCCAGACGAAACCCGGCTCGGAGTTCGCCCGCCTCCGGTACTTGACAAGCTCGATCGAATTGGTTTCAACAATGTTGTCATCGACGCTGACTCAAAAGTGCGGCGAACTTTGCTCTACGCTTGGCCCGGAGACGGCAAAACTCATCAAAGTTTCGCACTCAGACTGGCTTTGCTTTACCTCAAAAGCGAAGGAATTTCCCCTCAACGAGCAAGCGTCAATCCTAAATACTTGCAGTTAGGCAAGGGGGTTTTTCGGCCTTTTCAACCGAATGACGGTGCTTACGTTCGATCGGACAGCCGCGGCTATCAAATTTTGACCAACCTGCGCGGCCCGCGAGGCAGTTTTCGCACTGCATCAATGAGCGATGTGCTCTCTGACACAGTACCTGCTGATTTTGTACGATCGCGCGTTGTCTTGATCGGCTCAAATGCCCCCAGCCTCAGAGACTTTTACCAAAATGCTTACAGTTCCGGTTGGTTTGGTCCTCCCCAACAAATACCGGGAGTCGAGCTTCAGGCTCATTTCTTGAGCCAAATTTTGAGTGCAGCCCTCGACGGGCGCGGCGGTATCAATGTCTGGCCAGAGGCTGCGGAGTTGCTGTGGATTTTACTGTGGTCTTGGGCCGGAGCAAATGTGAGTTGGAATTTGCGATCGCTGGGTCGATCGGCTTACTGTTTATTAAGTATCTGTCTAGGTCTGAGTTCTAGTTTATACTTAGTATTCTTAATAGGTTGGTGGCTACCGTTAATTCCTCCAATCCTCAGTCTTGTGGGTTCTGGTGTCGCAGTTGTGGGTTATCTGGCTCACTTGCAAGAAGAATTAAAACGGTCTAAAGAATTTTTACAATCGCTAATCGATACAATTCCCGACCCCATTTTTGTCAAAGATAGAACTCACCGCTGCGTAGTTTTGAATCAGGCATATTGTCGGTTTATTGGCTATCCTTTAGAAATTTTAACTCGCCGAACCGATTACGAATTATTTCCCCAAGCCGAAGCCGAGATATTTTGGCAGCAAGACGAATTAGTATTTCAAACTCACCAGCCGCGAGAAAATGAAGAATATTTTACTGACGCTCACGGAATGACGCATCTGATTGCGACTAAAAGATCCCTACATAAAGATGCTGCCGGCAACCTATTTTTAGTCGGAGCAATCAGAGATATTACCGAGCGCCAACTCCGGGCAAATGCCCTAGAACAAAAAAATGCTGAGCTCAGCCACCAAGCTTATCACGATGCTCTTACCGGTTTGGCCAACCGCCAAATGTTCTACGAATGCTTGCATAAGTCTCTAGAAATAGCCTCCAGCACTCAGGAATTGGTAGCTTTACTGTTTTTAGATTTAGATGGATTTAAATCAATCAACGACACTCTCGGACACAATGTGGGTGATTTACTCTTAAAAACAGTTGCCAGTCGGCTCAAAAAATGCTTGCGCGGCAGCGATACAATCTCGCGGTTGGGCGGCGACGAGTTCACAGTCATTTTGCCCGCAATTCCAGGTCGCGAGGAAGCTGCGAAAGTAGCTGAAAAAATTTGCGACGCCATCATGCAGCCTTTTATTTTAGAAGAACATACCGTTTCTGTAACTACAAGTATTGGCATTAGTTTATATCCCATTGACGGTCAAGAGCCAGAGATGTTAGTTAAGAATGCCGATGTTGCGATGTATCGTGCTAAGGAAAGCGGGAAAAATCAATATCACTTTTATTAATTAAGAGGAGTTAAAAACTTAATGCCACTGTAGGTAAAGTCCCCACCCCCTTCTTGATAAGCCTGTGCAGCTAACTTAAAAAAATAGCTAGCTCCTTAAACTGTAAGCCCTATAAGCTTTTTGAAACCGTTGAAAAAAATGTCCAAAGTAGTGAAATATCAAATCTAAAATCATGTAATTTAGAATACTCTAATCTGTCATCTGCCCTTAGATATATTTAGCCAAATATAAAACTTATGAGAGCAACTTGCCGTTTTCTCTAAATGTTACAAAATATTAAAATAAATCACAACATGAAACCAAATTCAAACCGCCAAAAAGCCTTAATGAAAAAAAATTTATGTAAACTTATGAAAGTTAATTAAAGTAAATGTAAAGATATCCGTGGAAATACGGAAATTGATAGATATAATAGGTGGTACAGACGTGGATCGATTGCGGTGATTTGAATAAGGCTGTGAATACTATGCGTACTTTGATTCAGCTCACAAAAACGGCAACCCTGGCGGCCTGCCTGCAAGTGAATATAGTCGGCACTGCAAATGCGGCTCGACTTGCCAGCAACTCAACTAGCAATTTCACAAAGGCCCGTAGCGCGGGCGAGAACCCGACGCCATCGACCCCCAGAGTTTGGACAGTTACACCAACCTCTAGGTTTGGAAATCCCAAAGAATACGAACCACCCCCGAACGGGAACCCCGAAAGTGACGGTACGGGAACGCGCTGACCCTAAATTTTCAATAAATTTTCAATCTTCTATTCGCGGAGATTTGTACCAATTGGATTGGTTAATTAAAGTATGGCTGCACCAATCCGGATCGGTGAGGGGATAGTCCACTCGGTAATGACCGCCGCGACTTTCAGTGCGAAAGGCAGCACTTTTGACAATTAAATAGCCGATATCCAATAAATTCCCCACTTCTCCCCAATTTCGCAAAATCGAGCTATTTTCCGCCTCAGCAGGGGAAAAATCAATAATTTGTCCGGGCCTTAAATTATCAAGCGTTTGACTCAAAGCCAACGAAGCAAATTCTTGCCGCCAAATCTCAAGTTGGACGATCGCACTTTCCAAATCGCGTTGTCCCCGGCAAATTCCCGCACTCTGCCACACCAAATTAGGCAATTCCACCCGCAACTTTTCGATCGCCTCAATGTCCTTTTCAGAAATCGATTTTTCCAAGATTTCCCCCGCCTCGAACTGATCGGCCAATGCCTCGGATATTCCATCTTCTAGCTGCAAAAGTCCCATCTGCGCCCCAAAAACCAGACATTCCAGCAGCGAATTACTCGCCAACCGATTAGCGCCATGTACCCCCGTGCTCGCAGTTTCGCCCACCGCGTACAAACCCGGAATCGAAGTTTGGTTGAACTTGTCAGCCACAATCCCTCCCATCCAGTAATGGGCGGCGGGCGTCACCGGCACCGGTTCGGAAAAAATATCAATTCCCCAATCAGCGCACACTTGAATAATATTGGGAAACCTGTAGCGCAGTCGATCGACCGCAATCGGGCGCAAATCCAGCCAAACATGAGGTTCACCCGTCTTTTGCAAGTGGCGGAAAATTGCGCGGCTGACAACATCCCTAGGGGCGAGTTCCCCGCTGGGGTGAGAGTCAAAAGCAAAGCGATATCCCTTACTGTCAACCAAATGAGCTCCTTCTCCCCGCACCGCTTCGCTAATGAGAAACCGAGGTGCGCCCGCTGTGCTCAGCGCCGTCGGGTGAAACTGCACAAATTCTAAGTCTCGCAGCAGCGCCCCGGCGCGCCACGCAATTGCCACCCCGTCCCCGGTACTTACCGACGGATTGGTCGTTTGAGCAAAAACCTGTCCGCCGCCGCCTGTCGCCAGCACCACGGCCCCGGCCTGCAGCCACTTGACTTGTGAGCCACAAATCGAACTAATCCCCTGACAGCGCCCGGTTTCGTCTAGCCACAGACTCAAAGCAAAGGCAGGAGATACGAGTTGAATGTTTTTGCGGCTCAATACTTTTGCTGTCAGCGTACTGATCACGGCTTTGCCTGTAGTGTCGGCGGCGTGGAGAACTCGGCGGCGGGAGTGGGCTGCTTCTAGGGTGAGGGCTAAATCTGGGCCGGTGCGATCGAATGCAACGCCCATTTTCACTAGGGAGTCAATGCAGGCTGAAGCTTCCTCGACTAAAAATTTCACCGCCTCCAAATCGCAAAGACCGGCTCCCGCAGCCAGTGTATCCTGAATGTGCAGTGCTGCCGAATCTTCAGGGGCGATCGCTGCCGCAATCCCTCCTTGAGCCCAGTCACTAGCAGAAACAGGCAGGGTATTTTTATTGATCAAGCCCACCTGCAAATGCTCTGGCAGGCAAAGTGCTGTGTACAAACCCGCCGCGCCAGCACCTATTACCAATACGTCAAATTTGTCAGTCATAAGTCTGCCGCCAGTCAATTTTAGATTTTAGATTTTAGATTTTAGATTTTAGAATTGAGTCTACAGATGAATCTGGGGACTTGAACTAATGTCAGTCAAGGGATTTTAGATTTTAGATTTTAGATTTTAGATGAATCAGGAGAACCCGCTTATTTAAATCTAGCGAATTTGGGTCGGCTTTTGCCCAATGGTGGTTGAAAGTAAGTCTCTAGAAATTAAAGGCAGAAGTCATCAGCCTCTAGAAAAAAAATATTTTCTTTCGGCCGTTTGCCTTCTGCCCAATGACTTCTGCTTCAAATAAGACCCGCTGCTACCTAGTCGTAGAGACCATTATTCAACCGATTGTCTCCTTCAATAAAGACTGATTCAACATCAGTTACGGTGAATTTGTCCATGTTAGCTTGCAGCACTTTTTTCTGAGCATCCGTCAAGTCTGAAATATTGAGTACGTCCTCAACATTTTCGTAAGGAGCATTCTTAATAATTAGTCGAGCTAAAGTGGGATACAACCCTCGAAATTCCCGAAAGTCCCGGACGGCGCTGTTGTTCAAATCAAGTTTTTTGCCGTATTCTGTGGCAAGCTTCTCATCGGCGCGATTGGTTCTAGCCGGAGCTTCAACAGCTAGGAGCGAGGATGATGGCAAGACGATACGGCTTAATGACGCCGCGATCGCGCTTTGGTCTCCCGCCCATGCAAAGCAGCCCAGCACTAAGCCCAATACTGCCAATAGACGACCCAATCGTTTCATGAAGTTTTGTCTCCCAATTTCATACACAGCATTTATGTAGAGACTACCATTTTGCTTATGCAGTTTTTCAGATAAATCCGCAATAGGTAGAGGGCTGTTATAAACTTTACATTGAGGTATTGACAACGCGAACTATATGTGATAATGCCAGACTTTTAAGCATCGCAGGCAAGTTTATAAAAGGCCCTCCAAATTAAAAACTCGGACTGCCATTTTCAAGGGTTAATTTTTGCCCTGCACCCAATTTTCTAGCTATCGAGAACTCTTTCCTTTCGTTTTCAGAAAAGCGTTCAAGTCAGCATAAGTACCGCCGTAAGCCACGCTGGGATGGTCGTAACCCTTCAAAGAAACGGTGTGCTGCTCGAAAGCGCCCTGGGCCCCCAATTGCGTCAGGTATTTGTAGGTAGTTTCTCCCACAGCGATATCCTTGCCAAGTTGCTTGGTGCAAGACTCCAGGCGAAATGCTGCGTTTACAGTATCTCCCAAGGCGGTATAGTCCGATCGGTCGCTGCTGCCAGAATTTCCCACCATTGCATAACCGGTATTGATTCCGGCCCCGACTCGCAAAGGAAAAGGCAGGGGGTAACGGCTGCTGAGTTCGTCTGTTGCCTTGTGCAGTTCGCTTAAAGCTTGGCAAATCCGCATCATTTCCTCGCTGCTGACACCGCTGGTTTTGTGGAACCAGACGGCCATGATGGCATCGCCGATGTATTTGTCCACCCAACTGCCGTGTTCGCGAATGATCTGTCCTGCTTTGCGGAACCAATTGCCGATGACTTCTGACAGCAGGGTTTCGTCTAGCTGCCTAGTTAAAACTGTAAAGTCTCGGATGTCCATTACCATGACGCTAATCAGGCTACGCACCGTCAAAGTCGCCGTAAAATCATCCGAGTCTGTATCGTGTATGGGATCGTGCCGATGGCCCGCGGTTGGGTTGTAGAAGTCCAATTCGGTTTGACCGAAAATAATCCGATCGCCATTTCTGAGAGTTACAGGAATACTGACCCGCCGCCCATTGACAAAGGAACCATTGCGGCTACCCAAGTCGATCAGGTAGAACTCTCCTGTCTCCATCTGCTGTAACATCGCGTGATTACGGGAAATCCAGCGATCTGTCAGTACAAAATTATTGTCATCGCTCCGCCCTACTGTCCAGCAATTGCTGCCGGAGAGCGGCAAGTAGCGATTGCCGCCTTCTGTGCGAAGTACCATATGTGGATTGGGTTGCACTCGTCACAACAGTCCTAGAAACGACACAAAATTAACCGATTTGAAATTTGAGACTTCAGATTTTAGATTTTTTAGTCCATCGTAGATGCACCTAGCCCCTGCAGGATTTCAGAACCATAAATTCGATCGAGCGAGCGAAGGTATTTATGATTCGATCTACCAAAGCCGCCAGTAAAAACATACTGTCTACCAAGATTGTACCTGATAATACTGCCTGCCCCGGAGCGGAGACAACTTTTATTTATTTTGATGGGCCAGAAAAAAGTGGGAAAATGGCTCTCTGGCTAGCCGGCTACCCTATACACACAAGTCCGAAATCTTTCAACACAATTCCTGAAACCCAAGTTTCGCATGAATCTCAGAAAGGAAGCTTATTTTCATGAATTTTAAGTTATTGATTCGGCCAAACGAGAAATCAAGATTCTAGGAAACAGGGTTTCTAGAATATGGGTCAGCGAGCAACTTGTCTGTACACGGTAGAGCTAGGCGGGGCGTAGGGGGTGTGGCCTGGTATGCAGATCAAGAGTTCTGTGTACGACTCCCTCTGGTGTAAGCTTCCAATTTCAACCGGAACAGCCGCTCATACCGAAGATTTCCTTGCAACCATCAGACTGACATTCCGTCCCTGGGCAGTAGTGCTAGTTCCTAACGCTAATAATCCCAGCCCTTCATCGCCAATAATGATAGCAGAATTCACATCTCTATCGTGGTTAGTTTTGCAGTTGGAACAAGTCCAGCTACGCACTTCCAACGGAAGGCGACCCACCTGATTCAAACCTACGTGGCAACTCTTACTCGTTGGTGCAAAAAAACGACCAGTGTCTAGGTAAGTTTTACCGTCTTTTTCAGCCTTGTATTTCAACGATCGGGTCAAAATTGACCAGCCGCAATCGCTATTTTTTTGGGCGATATTTTTTTTATCAAGTTATTAACTGCCAGCTTTTCAACAAGGATGACTTGGTTTTACTGCACAAATTTGGGAGATGTTTTTTCCTGGACGTTCTCACGAGCGGTTGCCATTTTTCGTGATAAATCACAATTATACGGGCTTGATGGCGAAGATTTGAATCTTGATATTTGTGAGATAGTTTATGCTGCTTACGGTTTATATGTTTATAATTTATGGTGGATTTTAGCAAAACAAAACCAGCTTTCCTAGAAACTTGAGGAATTTCTCACAAACAATTTGAACTTTTTGTGGGGTACTGAATTGATTGGCCTGCCTTGACTAGAACTTCGGGAAAGATGCCGGTTCTTCAAAGAAGTGGATGAATGCTGTGCATAGGTTTAGTGAACTCAACTGATGCAGTTTTGGGTGACAGGGCAATCGCATCTGGTAAATAGCACTTTGTGAAGCAAAACTGAGCTAGCGGGGTAACAAGCAAGCTGGAAAACTTAGCCGGCAATGGTTGAAGGGAACCGTCTCTGAGCGCTGATATATTTTACTGTGCATTGTGCGATCGTTACGATCGCCATTCTTGGGGGTAGCAATAATCATTATAAATTAACCTGTTTTCTCAGTATTTTTACTTACAATTCCGAGAGCAATTCACCCCCATCAACTCGAAATAACCGATGTGAGAGTTGAGGGTGCGGAAGGAAGTTATAAATTTACCTAAATTTTCCTTTTCTTGCGGATGAACATAGTTAGGTCTAGTAAATTATGTAAGCCTATGTCACGACCAAAAGTTTGGTGTTATTAATTACTGCCTTTGCAAGCAAAATAAAGACGGTAAAGCACCAGCAATGGCTAGCTAATCAATGCTTAACATCCTACAGAGCGTCGTGAGCTAGGTTCGTAATAACTTATTTATCCAGGTTTGTAATGATAACCAGCGAAAAACTCAGCATTCATAAGTTAGTAGAATCCCAAGTAAGGCAAACACCAAATGGTATTGCTGCTATTTTCAATAGCGAGCCAATAACTTATCAATAATTAAACAATAAAGCAAATCAATTAGCACATTATCTGAAAAGCTTAGGAGTTAATTCAGAGACGCTTATTGGAGTATGCGTTGATCGATCACTGAATATGTTAATCGGACTTCTGGGAGTCTTAAAAGCCGATAGTGCTTACGTCCCTCTTGACCCAACTTATCCCGAAGATAGGTTAGCATTTATGTTGGAAGACTCCCAGCTTCCGCTATTACTTACCCAAACCCATCTTCTCAGTTGCCTACCTAAAAGAAATGGTATGCGAGTGGTATGTTTAGACTCAGATTGGCAAAAAATTGAGCAATTTAACCAAAATAATTTAGATAGCAAAGTCACACCTGATGATTTAGCCTATACAATATACACTTCGGGTTCAACGGGTAAACCAAAAGGCGTGCAAATTATTCACCGGGCTGTAGTCAATCTTCTCCTCTCGATGAAACAAGAACCAGGATTGACAGAGCGAGATGTACTACTAGCAGTCACTACGATATCCTTTGATATTGCTGTTTTAGAACTTTTCTTACCATTAATAGTTGGGGCTCGCGTTGTGATCGTTAGTCGCGCAGTCGCCATCGATCCAATGAAGTTATCTAAAATAATCACTGAATCTGGCGCTACAGTCATGCCAGGGTAAACGCATCTAAATTAAGTTGACAGAAAATCATATTTGTGCGTGAGTATTTTTCTAAAAATATCATTCTTAAAACTCTTAAATCCGATGGAATTAACCAGTAAAAATCGAGCTTTAAGAACTTCTAAATTCTCGAAGCTGAATCAATTTATATCGGGAATCTGTTTGAGTTTTCGAGCGTTAAATGGCAGAGTTTAAGATTTGGACTAAATAATTATTATCCATTCCCGCCAGATACCGCTTCATTTTTAAACTTCCTTTAAATCCTTTTTCTTGTTTAAGAAAATTGATGGCACTCGCGACGTAGAAGAGCAAAGTTTTCAGGAGAATTATCTTTACGAATCCGACTCTTGTCTTCACAAAAAGTAACATCTAATGTCCAATGTAAGCTATTTTCAATACCCCAATGACTGCGAATTGCTTGAGAAATCTTCTCGGCATTACTGGCTAAACTACTCAAATAAAACCGAACTTCTGTGGTCGTTTTATTCCACAAACGTCTTTCACTTACGATCATCACAACCGTTTTTAATCCCGTCCATAATGATTGATTATGAAGAGATGGAAGCTCTGAGACTGCCACCGTCCAAATTTGTTTTTTTTTAACTCGATGATGCCCGGATTCTATTTGTTGATAATAGCTATGCTCTCTGCCACCAAACTCTTCTTTTCGAGCTAATTCAAACCAGTTTTTTACGTCTTCATGAAGAAGTTTTTTATTCCATTTTAGCGCTAAAACATCATCTCCTTTCTTCTTAATTATGAGTGCTGCTATTTCTGTCTGACATCCCAAAGCATCAATGTTTATTATGCTTCCAGCAATTTCTAGCATCTCTAACAACGCCGGAATTGCTGTCACTTCATTGGATTTTTTATTGATTTTTTTTGCCCGGAAACTAATTGATGGGATGAAGACCATGCACTAACTATATGCAATGGTTTTTGGCTGTGATGCCGGTCATAAGATTGTTTCATTGTTTTGCCAGCGATGGCTATGACTTCTAGCTCCATTTTTTTGGTGATTGAATTTATCCAACTCAAAAAACACTTTTGAAACTGCTGCGGTTCAATTCGAGCAAAGAAGGAGACTAAATGTATCATGAGAAGGAATTCCATTCGGCAGTTCTAGAAAACCTTTCAGCCCTTCATATTTGGTTGTTCCATAGAGTTCTATTGCTCCCCATCTATCTGCACCGCTGATGACAGCTAGAATCGCAATTGCTACAATATCTATTAATAAAGGCTTTTTACTTCTTTCTATTCTGGGAGCGGTCAAAGTCCCAAAATAATTTAAAAAACAAGCGTTCAATAACTGTGTCGGGCTCGATACACCTATTGTTTTTTGTTGGGCAGTTAAAGTCGAAGTAAACCCTTTCGCCATCGCTCGCACCTAATTACGCACTTGATTGAGCACAATACTTCATCTTATCATGTTTGAGGTTGAAATTAAGATGCGTTTACCCTGTCTATGCTAGAGTAAGCTGCTAAATGCCATATATCTCGGTTTTGACGGCTTTGTTGTGGCAATCGTTGGGGCATTTATGATGATTTATCAAATTTTTAAAACGAATTTTATTTATTGTTACCGTCTTGTGATAGGTGAGAGATTGGTTATTTCTTGCCTGTTTTACTCGTTCTCCAGCTAGGAGTCCAGACCACAAACAAAACGGCAAAAAACAGCCCTGGCTTTCCTTCCACCGCTAAGATGAGTACAGTTATAGCGGGGGACTTCCCGCCGAGTAAGTTAAATTGGAAGAGAATTGTATGTTGTCGAAAAGAATTTTACCTTGTCTGGATGTGAAAGCCGGTCGCGTGGTCAAAGGTGTCAATTTTGTCAATCTTCAGGATGCTGGCGATCCGGTAGAAATGGCTCAGGTTTACAATGATGCGGGTGCTGACGAGTTGGTGTTTCTGGACATTACAGCGACTCACGAAGACCGGAATATTATGATCGATGTGGTGTACCGAACGGCCGATCGAGTATTTATCCCTTTGACGGTGGGCGGCGGTATCCAATCTTTAGACACAATTAAAAGTTTATTGAGGGCGGGCGCAGACAAGGTGAGTATTAATTCGGCGGCGGTGCGCGATCCGAGTTTAATTGACAAAGCCAGCGATCGATTTGGCAATCAGTGCATTGTAGTGGCGATCGACGCCCGCAAACGGCAAGACGCAGATAATCCTGGTTGGGACGTGTACGTGCGCGGAGGACGAGAAAATACCGGCCTAGATGCGATCGCCTGGGCCAAAGAAGCCGAACAGCGCGGGGCGGGCGAAATTCTGGTGACAAGCATGGACTCGGACGGCACTCAAGCCGGTTACGATTTGGAATTAACTCGAAGCATTGCCGAAATTGTCGAAATTCCCGTTATTGCTTCCGGCGGCGCCGGCAACTGTCACCACATCTACGAAGCCGTGACTGAGGGCAAAGCAGAAGCAGCCCTGCTGGCTTCCCTGCTGCATTACGGGCAACTCAGTGTAGGAGAAATTAAAACTTATCTAGCAAAATATCAAGTTCCGGTGCGACAGCAGCAGCCATTAGTTATTAGTCATTAGTCAGTGGATAGTCGGGCGCATCTCATAATCTTGCAACATTTTCCACAAACCGCTCTGCGGCTTACACTCAAGCGCCATCTAACAGGGCAAACAGGCTAAATAAAGCCGCCCCCACCCCACGATGACCGCACCAGTTACTGACATTGATACCGCTATGTGAGGCGCATCCGAAGGCACTTATAGAGAATTTTTGTGATTCTACACAAGTGCCTTCTACATAAAGGTCTTGGGGCGATCGACCCCAGTCATCTAGAAATATTCCCTGAGAAGGATTTCAAATACCACCTTTTTCAGCTAAATATTATATATTAGCTCAGTTTGAAAGAAAGCAACGGTTGCTTTTCTCAAACTTGAGTTAAAGATTGTGCAGAATATGAGTGAGCTTCAGCCTGTTAACAATCTTAGCGATCAAAACTTCTAAAAACGGAGAAATTTTGTATGTCTTTTATCAGCTTTAACTTCCCTGCAAAGCGTTTAGTCCGCACTTTAATAGCTGTTTGTTTTTGTGCCTTGATGTTTGTTTCTAATGCTTTCCCGGCTTTTGCAGTTACTAGCAGCCCCACCAAAGGTGAAGACCAACTTTTAGGAATTGAAAAAGAATCTCAAGAAGCTGTACTGAAAAAACCAATGTCCTTGGAAGAAACTCAAGAAAAAGCCAGCAAAGGACCCAACGAAGTTCAGGGGGACGCTGACATTGAAAAAATGAAAAATCCTTCCAATACACAAGCTACATCCTTTGAGCAACAAGTCAAAAAAGCTGTCAACAAAATTAAAGACTAACTCAGCGCGCAGTAGTCAGCGGACAGTTGTCAGTATAAAAGATTAGGGACGCGGCGCGGTGCCGTGTCCCTAGATTTTTTTTGTAGAAACACCGCACCGCGCCACCTCCTTGGAAAAGACGTATCCAATCTAAATTTAGCTTTAGTTTTCAGAATTGGTCTTAGATGGAATAAAAAAGTGGAAAGGACTTGGCATCTTTCGGCTTTACAAACACTCTTTGCTGGGGCTGCAAGTTCAAGCTATCGAATCTTTCTCTAGTCAAATTAGCATTTACTACTTGACCGTCATCTAAGGTTAATTCTACCTGAATTTCCCATCCCAAATGAATCAAGCGACTGATTCTTGCAGGCACCGTTGCACTATTTTCTATAGTTTCAATTACTACATCGTGAGGGCGCAAGAAAATCTCTGGGTTGGCTGAGTCAAAGCCGTTGTCTTGAAACATTCTTGAACTGCTGGGCAATACATTGACTGGCCCGATAAAACTCATTACGAAAGCACTAGCTGGATGGTCGTAAATTTCTGCGGGTGTGCCGACTTGTTCGATTTTACCTTTATTCATTACTGTAATTCGATCGGCAACTTCCATCGCTTCTTCTTGATCGTGCGTCACAAAGACTGTGGTAACGTGAACTTCGTCATGAAGTCGCCGCAACCAAGCGCGCAAGTCTTTGCGAACTTTGGCATCGAGAGCTCCAAAAGGTTCGTCTAGCAGTAACACTTTCGGTTCCACAGCCAGGGCTCTGGCGAGGGCCACGCGCTGTCGCTGGCCTCCTGAAAGTTGCGACGGGTATCTATCGCCCAATCCTGCCAATTGCACTAAATTCAACAATTCTTCTACCCGCGATTTGACTTTCGCAGGCGGTGTTTTCTGAATTTGCATCCCGAAAGCGATGTTTTTTCGCACTGTCATGTGCTTGAATAGCGCGTAGTGCTGAAACACGAACCCAATTTTGCGCTCTTGGACGCTAGTATTGGTCGCATCTTGGCCTGTCAGCCAGATTTTGCCGGAGTCGGGCATTTCTAAACCCGCAATCAGCCGCAGCAGTGTAGACTTGCCGGAACCAGACGGGCCCAGCAATGCGACTAGGGAACCTGATTCAATTTCTAAGCTGACTCGATCGAGTGCTTGGAAACTGCCAAACTGTTTTGATACGTTTTCTACAACGATGCCCATAGGTAGGAAGAAGGAAGAGGGAAGAGGTTCGAGGGAAAAGGCAGGATACAGGAAGCAAGAGGCAAGAGGCAAGAGCGAAAAATGTTAATCTCCGGTTTGTGGATGGATTAAGGTAAGTTTTTTTATACCACGATCGCACATCAGTTTGTTAATTTTAGGGTTTTGGCGATCGGTCAGTCGATTTTAGATTTTAGATTTTAGATTTTAGATTTACTTGCAGCTTTGAATCTGGAAGATGGCACTTTGGTCTAAAATGTTGGGCTCTCCAGGAAAGGAGTCGGGGCTTTGTATCCGTTTTTGGGCAGGTCAAACAGCGGAAAATTAACAAAAATGCACCTCCAAAACAAAACAACACAATTCTTTGCCACCAAAGTTGGCGTTTGGTACTACAATGCAGCAAAAGTTCAAGCGTTTTTGACTTCAACGGCTGAGGGGATAAAGGAAAATGGGAGATGTTGGACGTGTGCCTGTAGGAATTATCGGCGCTTCAGGGTACGGCGGCGTGCAACTTGTGCGACTGCTGGCGGATCACCCAGCGGCTGAAGTAGTGTATTTGGGCGGGGATAGCAGTGCGGGAAAACCTTTTTCCAGCCTTTATCCGCATTTGACTAACTGCATTGATTTGACAGTCGAGGCGATCGACCTAGACAAAATAGCGGCAAAATGTGAAGTTGTGTTTCTGTCGCTGCCGAACGGTTTAGCTTGCAAAATGGCACCGACGCTGCTCGAAGGCGGCTGCAAAGTCTTGGATTTGTCGGCTGACTACAGATTTGAAAATCTGGAAACTTACAAAGCTTGGTACGGCGGCGAGCGATCGGACTCATCAGTGGCGGCAACGGCTGTTTACGGTTTGCCAGAATTGTATCGCGATCGAATTAAAGACGCTCAGTTAGTAGGCTGTGCTGGCTGCTACGTCACTGCTAGTTTGTTAGCGCTGGCACCTTTGCTCAAACAAGGTCTTATCGTGCCAGAAACGGCAATTATCGACGCCAAATCAGGCACTTCTGGAGGGGGCCGCAAAGCCGAAGTTAATCTCTTGTTGGCTGAAGCAGAGGGTTCTCTGGGCGCTTACGGCGTTGGCCGCCACCGCCACACGCCAGAAATCGAGCAAATTTGCAGCGATTTAGCGGGACACGATATTAAAGTTCAGTTTACTCCCCACCTCATTCCGATGGTGCGCGGAATTCTGGCGACTGTTTACGCAACTTTGCGCGA
Organism: Microcoleus sp. AT9b-C3; assembly: GCF_036705485.1. Taxonomy (NCBI): domain Bacteria; kingdom Bacillati; phylum Cyanobacteriota; class Cyanophyceae; order Oscillatoriales; family Microcoleaceae; genus Microcoleus; species Microcoleus sp. AT9b-C3. The sequence continues at coordinate 270,233 of NZ_JAUBUR010000004.1, forward strand.
TCCGGGTTTGGTGCGGGAAGATTTAATCACAATTTTCAGCGCTTTTTACCGCAATTCTCCTTGGGTAAAAGTGTTACCTGCTGGAGTTTACCCGCAAACAAAATGGGCTTGTGGCACCAATCTTTGTTATATCGGTGTGGAAGTCGATCCGCGTACTGACAGGGTGATTGTGCTATCGGCGATCGACAATTTAATTAAGGGACAAGCCGGCCAAGGCATCCAGTGCATGAACTTGATGATGGGCTGGGAAGAAACTTTGGGTTTGCCACAATTGGCTTTCTATCCTTAATTGGTAAATTGGTAATTGGGCATTGGGCATTGGGCATTGGGCATTGGGCATTGGTGATGAAAATTAAAAACTAACCGATTACCGATTACCAATTACCCATTCCCAATTACCGATTACCAATTACCCATTCCCAATTCCCAATTATCCAGTGTTATTTTGGCCCGTAACCGATCGACCCAGCATAAATTGCCCGATCGCCCAATTGGTCCTCAATCCGCAATAAACGGTTATATTTGGCAACTCGTTCGCTGCGACACAAAGAACCAGTCTTGATTTGGCCGGCGCGAGTCGCTACCGCTAAATCAGCAATTGTGGTATCTTCAGTTTCACCGGAACGGTGGCTGATGACTGCTCGATAGCTGTTCCGTTTGCCGAGGTCGATCGTATCCAAAGTCTCCGTCAAAGAACCAATTTGATTCAGCTTAATCAAAATCGAATTGCTAGCTTTCAAATCAATTCCTTTTTGCAGCCGCGTGCGATTAGTAACAAACAAATCGTCACCCACCAATTGAACTTTGCTGCCCATTTTCTGCGTCAGCGCTACCCAACTGTCCCAATCGTCTTCGTGCAAACCATCTTCAATGGAAACAATCGGATATTGACTCGCCAAACCATCCAAATAATCGATTAATTCTGCCGGCGAATGAGCCACACCGTCGTAAGTGTACTGCCCATCTTTGTAAAATTCGCTAGCAGCAACATCCAAAGCTAAAGCCACTTGTTCACCCGGTTTGTAGCCAGCTTTTTCAATAGCTGCAATCAACAAATCCAAAGCTGCTTGATTGGATTTAAGATTAGGCGCAAAACCGCCTTCATCACCCACACCAGTCAGCAAACCCTCAGCTTTTAAGACTTTACTCAAGGATTCAAATACCTCTGCACCCCAGCGTAAAGCTTCTTTAAAAGAAGGCGCACCCACAGGGACAATCATAAATTCTTGAATGTCCACATTATTGTTAGCGTGAGATCCCCCGTTGATCACGTTCATCAGTGGTACGGGCAAAACGTTCGCTAAGGGGCCGCCCAAGTAGCGGTAAAGGGGGAGTCCTAAAGTTTCGGCGGCCGCCTTTGCTGTGGCTAAGGAGACTCCGAGAATCGCATTTGCGCCGAGGTGGGATTTGTTGGGGGAACCGTCCAAGTCAATCATGGTTTTGTCTACCAGTGCTTGGTCGATCGCATCTAGATTAGCCAAAGCGGGGGCAATTTTGTGTTCGACGTTAGCAACGGCTTTTAAGACTCCTTTGCCGCCGTAACGGGTTTTGTCATCATCGCGGAGTTCGTGGGCTTCAAAAGAGCCTGTAGAGGCGCCGCTGGGGACTTGGGCGAGCCCCACAACACCGTTGGCTAGGTAAACTTCAGCTTCAATGGTGGGGCGGCCGCGGGAATCGAGGATTTCTCTGGCTTGAATAGATTCGATCGCAGTGTCTAGCATATTAATTATTCCGAACTTAACTCAAGGTTTCATGACAATTAGCAGTCTGTGGATTTTCCCACGCTGACTGCTGACGGGTAATAGAGTACGCGATCCCCAGAATTATTGGTACACAGTTCAAAATATTTGCGGATTTGGACGAGCAGATTGGTGTCAATAAGCTAGGCTTGTTGAACAATGCTCTCCGGCAATTTTGACAATAATTTGATTGTTGTTACCCCAGATTCCCGCAGATTTCTTAATTGGAACCTTTGTTAAAATCAGAATATCAACAAAATCAATCAAAAAAGGATAAACTTAGGATGTTAGAAACAAATCTCGGAGAAATTAGAGCATTAGCTGAAAATTCAGACCCAATTATTGCCGATCCCCCAAACATCAAATTACTCACAGGGCCATTGCCAAATCCAGGCAGCGACTCCAACTTTTTTGACTTAACTCCCAATGACGACGCATTTCAATTAGCAAACGGAATTCTGCGGAATACTCCCGGAGGTTTGCGGGCTTTAGATGGTAACGATTTTGTCAGAGGTTCCGGTGGTGCGGAACTGATGAACGGTAACAGTGGCACCGATACTTTAATCGGAGGTTGTGGCAGCGATACTATTCGCGGTGGTCAAGATTTTGACATTCTTTATGGAGAATGTGGCAGCGATTTTGTCAGCGGAGATCAAGGTAATGACTACGTTTATGGAGGCACGGCAGATGACTTTATTCGCGGCGGTAAAGACAATGATGCTGTAGTAGGAGAGAGTGGAAACGATACTCTAATCGGTGATGCTGGAATTGATAGACTTTGGGGAAGTGAAGGTGCAGATTTGTTTGTCCTCCGTACCGAAGTGGGAACAACTTCGGGGGAAATTGGTTCGCTTCAACCGCCTCCTAGTGGCAATTTTGATGTAGATGAAGTGCCTGCCGATTTTATTCTCGATTACAATCCGGTTGAAGGTGATGTAATTGGATTGGCGGGAGGACTGACGCGAAATGATATTGTTTTGAGCGAAAGGTTTTTAACAATTGGTGATGCCAGAGATTACGATAGCAGTGGCCCTTTTCCTCCGGGAATTCCTCGAACGGCTGATTTTAGAATTTTAAATACTAAGGCGACGGTGATTCGGGAAGCTAGCACCGGCAATATCTTGGGTTTGGTGAAGGAGGTTTCGCCGGATCAACTTCAGTTTATATCTGTATCGGATGGGGCGATCGCTCTCGGATAATTACCAACTTTAATGCGTAAGGTGCGCAATGCGCCCCCTACAAACTACAAACTCAGTAAGGTGCGCAATGCGCACCCTACAAACTACAAACTCAGTAAGGTGCGCAATGCGCACCCTACAAACTACAAACTCAGTAAGGTGCGCAGTAAGGTGCGCAATGCGCACCCTACAAACTACAAACTCAGTAAGGTGCGCAATGCGCACCCTACAAACTACTAAAATTTTTAACATTGCCAGAAATCCGCCACATCATATCCCATTTCGGTGAGCATTTGCCGCAGCAGAGGTAAGCTCAAACCGATCACATTTGTGTGACATCCTTCGATTTGTTCCACAAAAAAGCCGCCCTTACCTTCCAGTGCAAAACAGCCTGCACATTGCAAGGGTTCTCCGGTGGCGACGTAGGCCGCTATTTGGCGCGAGGTAACTTCCGCAAAATGAACTTTTGTAACTTGACAGCGAATGATCGATCGCGACCTAGCCTCATCCAAGTCATCGAATCTAGTATCAATTAAAGCATGACCCGTATACAGTTGGCCCACCTTACCGCGCATTTTCTGCCAGCGCGAGATTGCTTCTTCCGCATCCTTGGGTTTGCCGTGAATTTCGCCATCTATGAGCAAAATTGAATCGCATCCCAACACCAAACAAGATTGGGGATTAGGAATTTGCGGGTGAGAATTAGCCAATAAAAACTTAGCTACAGCCTCAGCTTTTCCCTCTGCTAAAACCTGCACTAATTTATTGGCATCCCTCATTTGTATTTGCGCTTCATCAAAATCGCTGGGGCAAATCACAGCTTGAATGCCGGCATTTTCTAGCAGGCTACGGCGCGCTGGAGAAGCTGAAGCTAATACAAAAGTTGGAATTTTCATAAGTTAAGAAGTTCAGTTGACAGTTGACAGTTGACAGTTGACAGTTGTCAGTTAACTGTGGTGAGGTTTCCAGCGAACAGTCCACAGTCAACAGCGAACAGTCAACAGTCAACAGTCAACAATGCCCCATGCGCAATTCCCAATTCCCTAATAAACAGAGAAAGATTTAACAACTTTCTCAAAAGCTTCTTTTACCTTCGGCCAGCGTTCTTCGGTAGTGGAAACGTTAAGCGTAAAAAGTTTGCCGCGGCTGACGGCTACACTTGCTAAGTTGTGGCGTTCTTGGTTTGGCAACTTAACGGCGTATTCTAAAATGTAATAGCTTTTCGATCGCGATTCACGAGCTTCTGCATTGACTAATTCAGCTTCGCGGCCCGAATCAGCCGGGGCGATCGCACTTTTGCTGAGCTTGTATCCCACATCCGTCGGCGATCCCAAATCCGCCAGAGTTTTGTCCTTCGCGACTGGACTGATTACCACGCTGACGTTCTCGGTTTGCTGAATCAAATCGCGGAACACCACATCGGGCCCGTTAGAAACCGCGATCGGCAGCCAGCCGTTAGGATAGAGAAATTGATAGCCGTCGCCAGTATCAACGTAGCTTTTGAGTCCAGTGACTTTAGACACACAACCGGTCAAGGTGAGGCTTAGAACCACCAGAAGTATTGCCGCAATTCGTTTGAGCATTCTTTTTACGGGTAGGGTAAAACAAAAATATTTAATTTTAATTGTCTCACCAAACCTTGCCCCTCAAAATAGTTAAGCTATGGATCGCTGTTTGTGTACCGCCCGCGATCCATAGCCATATAGTTTAATTGTTAACAAAGTCATTACAGGTGAGTCAGCCAGCTAATCAGCCCGTGCTTGGTCGAAACTTCTAAAGCCAAGAGAGAAACAAAGCCAATCATGGCAAGGCGGCCGTTTAAGCGTTCTGCGTAGGGGGTAAAGCCGGTGCGGGGTTCGTCATCGACATATACTTGCGGCTCGATCGCAAAATTGTTCATTTTGCCTTGGTCGTCCAGCATTAAGCCTCTGTTACTCATGTTTTTTTCCTAAATGGTTTTTAGTGTACTGTAAATAAATGTAACAGACTTGTGAAGATATGTAAAGGATTGTGAGAAATTTTTTTAAAAGACCTCGCTCTGACACCAGTTAATAAAAAAAATGCAACTGTAGGCAAGCTCTAAACCCTTATCTAGTCAGTCTTTCCCAAATCTAAAATCTAAAATCTAAAATCTAAAATGGTATGACTGTGGGTAGACTCTGGGCCCCAGAGGGGGGAGGATAGAGTGGAGAGGCACAAAAGTCGATGGTGTATGGCAAATCCAGTCTGGGTTTGACGAAAATTGTGGAACGGAGGAAAAATTTATGCGGGCCAGTCTGGAAATGCGGTGGTTTTATAGCGGTGCACTGCCAAAATCGATCAATCAATGGTTTGGAAGCGAGAGTCTCGGCGGGTATCTTTCGCCTCCCGAAGAGCGGGAAGACATATATTTGCTAGTACCTAACTGCGACTACTTGGGAGTGAAGCTTCGTGGGAAAACCTTGGAGGTAAAGTGGCGTCAGGCAGAGTTAGGGGCAATGCAGTTCGCCAATCGCTGGGAAGGCAAAGCCGAGAAGTGGCTGAAGTGGGTTTGTGCGGACACGATTGCGCCGATACCGGCGGATATTGTGGCGACAGGAAAGTGGGTGGGAGTCAAGAAAAAGCGAGCGCAGCGTCTTTATCAAGTTTCGGCCCCTGGTTCCCTGATGTCTGTGCCTGTGGAAGCCCCAATTCCCCAAGGTTGCACCGTGGAACTTACTCAGTTGAACATTAACGGCAGCGCGTGGTGGACTTTGGGATTTGAAGCGTTTGGCAGCGAAAGTTGTTTGACAGAAAGCCTGCAAACTGTGGCTAGTTGGACTAGCAAGAGTTATCAGGCGCAAAAGTTAAAAGCTGAGGATTCTTCTGCTTATCCGATTTGGCTAGGCAGCAAGTAATATCAAATCCGGCTTGAATAATACCTCCTGTATTTTTTAGTTTTCCTCTGCTGAAACGGGAGGCAAGTTGAGACCGGGTTTCAACCACCGAGTCTGGCCGTCCTGGACGCCACGGGCATATATAGTAAGGTGCTCTACTACCGGAAATCTTCCATAATCTTTCAATAACGGAGTCTGAGGCACTTGAGATGTTGCACCATTTTCAATTAGGTTTTTTACGGGCGGGCTCTTCGACCCACCTCACAAGAAAACTCACTCTTTGTGGAACAGGCCGGAAAGCCTGTTCTTGAGAATGGTGCAAGATGCACCCTAAAAATCGATCGTCCTGTGACAGTTGGCCTTAGTCTTATCTAATCGAGGGGGTTTCTAACTATTCCCCCTCTCTCCCATTCTCCCCCTCTTTGATTTTCCCCACTCTGCCAGCACTTCTGAGAATTTGACAAGCCAAAATTGCCGCCCCAAACCCGTTATCAATATTCACGACACCCACACCAGCCGCACAAGAATTGAGCATAGTTAAAAGAGGAGCAATCCCGCCAAAACTCGCGCCGTAACCCACACTTGTCGGCACAGCAATCACCGGACAATCTGCTAAACCCGCAACCACACTTGCCAAAGCGCCTTCCATACCCGCAACCGCAATCAACACATCAGCATCGGTAATTACGTGCCGGTTGCTCAGCAAGCGGTGAATGCCGGCAACTCCCACATCCCACAAACGTCGCACCTGAAAACCGCAAAGTTCCGCAGTTATTGCCGCCTCTTCCGCTACAGGCAAATCCGCCGTTCCCGCACTGATAATAGTCACGGTACCCGGATGCTGCTGAGTTGGGGAATTAGCAGAAATTGCACAAATTCGAGCCTTTTGGTAGTAGCACAAATCGGGTATTTTTTGTTGCAATTGCTCGAAAACTTCCGGTTCGATTCGTGTCGCCATCACCGCAGAATTTCGCCCGCGCATCGCCTCGATAATTTCAACAATTTGGTGTGGCGTTTTCCCCGGACCCCAAATTACTTCAGGAAAACCAGTTCTCAGAGTACGGTGGTGGTCGATTTTGGCAAAATCGCCGACTTGTTCAAAGTCAAAATGCTTTAATTTATCCAAAGCTGCGATCGGGCTAATATCGCCGGCTGCAACTGATTCGAGTAACTTTTGTAAAATTTCAGGTTCCATGAATTAATGACTGACTAATGACTGCTGACTGGTGACTGGTGACTATTCTGTTATTTTCAGCTCGTACAAATTCCAGAAAGCACCGCCGAGGGCACTATAGCGAATTCCCGAAACGCGATCGCGCACCGCCTCAAAAGTCAGCGGATTCACCATATAAATGAAAGGCAGTTGTTCTGCTATAATCCGCTGCGTTTCTCCATAAAGCTCCTTGCGCTTCGCCTCATCAAGCTCCTGAGAAGCTTTCACGTAAAGGTCATCGATTTTCTGCTCCCAGTCGTCAACTTTCCAACCCTTAATCGGCGGTTCTCCGGCTTGCGGGCCCTGGTTGAAACTGTGCAGCGTGCCATTAACAGACCAAATATTGTAGCCGCTGTGCGGTTCAGTACCTCCCGTAAAACCACCGAGGTAAGTATCCCAATTGCGCGTCAACCGCAGCTTTTCCACATAAGTGTTAAAACTCAGGAACTGTGTATCAATTTGCATCCCCAGTTTGCCCAAGTCTTGCTTTATTTGCGTTCCCATTTGTTCCCGAACTTTTTTACCCGCAGCCATCAACAAAGTAAATCGTACCTTGTTGCCCTCTGCATCCAACAATTCGCCGTTAGGATTGTACTTGAAGCCTGCGCTTAACAGCAACTGTTTGGCTTTTTCCAAATCGTAACTGTAAGTTTTCAATCCCTGTTCGGGGGACAAGTAGAACGGGCTTTGCGCCGGAATTGGGGAATGCAGCGGCGCGCCAAGTCCGCGATAAATATTGTTAGTCATCGCCTCGCGGTTGATGCCGTAGGCGATCGCCTGCCGAAATTCTTTACTCGCGAACCAGCGAGACTTAACCGGGTCTACAAAAGGCTGATTTTGAGCATTGCTGCCCTTATTCAGATTGAAACATACAAAGACGCTGCCAGTATCCGGGCCGCCGTTGAAGACCGTATATTGGCCGCGTTTTTCCTCCCGTTTCAGCAGCGGAAACACTTCCGGCTCCACGTTCAGAGTATCCAAATCGCCCGAGCGAAAATTCAGCAGTTGATTGTCAGTATTTTCGATAATTTGCCAAACAATTTGCTGGATGTAAGGCTGAACATTTCCCTCAGCATCTTTGCGCCAAGAATACGGATTTCGTTCCAACACAACGCGCTGATTAGGAGTATAACTCAGCATTCGGTATTGACCGTTGCCGACAATTTTTTTAGGGTCAGTATCAGTCGCCCAAGTACTCAGGAATTTAGGATTGCCCTCTGCATCTGTATTTTCGACCGCTTCCTGTAAAATATGAGCTGGTAAAATCGGGATTCCCCCAGCATATCTAATAAATGGAGCAAAGGGTTCTGCAACGGAAAATTCAACGCGGCGACTGTCAAGTTTTTTGACTTTTGGGAATTCGCGACTCATGCCAATCCTCAAAATATCTTTCAAACCACTAGGAATTTTGTCATTGAAATAAATCTTTTCATAGCTAAAGATAATGTCATCAGTAGTCATCGGTTCGCCGTCCGACCATTTCAACCCCTCTCGCAGGGTGAAGACAATCTTTTTGCCATCTTTAGAAACTTCCCAGGACTGGGCTAAACCGGGTTCTAACTCCGATGTCAAGCCATTTTCGTTGATTAATCCCTCGTACATATAGCCAAAAACGCTGTATGCAGATTGATTTAGGGGGTAGTTAAAGGTAGCTGGGCCGCTGGGGGTGGGAACGATGAGTCTGTTTACTAAGTTAGTCGATCGCGCGGGGCTGCAAGCAGAGAGACTGATGGCGGCAATTGCAGCCAGCAGAACAGCCAGCCAGGGGCGCTTTGAATGTAAAATAGGGAAAATTTTCATAATAATTTACTGTACCACCTACGTGCAACTATGACTGAGATTGTAGCCAACCTAGAAAGTTTTTAGTGACAGAGAAATACTTTGTAATCCCGGCTTCTCGCAAAATATCTTGAACTTCCGGTATGCCAAATTCTTTGACGTTACCGCTGAGAAATACTTTGGTTTCTGTAGAATGCGATCGGGCATGACTGAGGATACAGTGTAGAATCAAATTGTCTGTTGGGTCTTTTTCGATCAAAGTTTCGTTTAAGCTTGCTTCGATAATCTCTGGATTTAATGCAATCATTTCTGCATTTCGCGACATCAGACTTATCGCTTCCCGCAAGCGAAATTTAATTTCATCTATTCGATACCCATAGTAAACTAATGACTCTTCTAAGTGAAAATATAGAGATGTGGCGTATTCAGATGTCACATCTCGCTTTGTTTCGCTAACTTGACGACTTAGCTGTTGCCCAAAAGAGTTTTGTCGCTTCAACTCATCTTCTAAAGCTGACAAAGCCTCCATGTAACCAATGCTCGGTATTACCAACTGAACTGATGAGGACAAATCCCTGAGCAACATAATTGCTTCAGCCTCACGCCCTGTAGTAATACTCATCAGAAAGTTGGTCTCGATATATATAATTGCCACCTAATTCCACTCCTGATTTTGTTGTTCCACCTGCAAGTAACGGCAGCAAACCGATGGCTGCTATCTGTTCCGATGCTGGCGGGTTTTCTGATTTCCAGTTATAATCTAAGTCATGCAGCCACGATTGAATCACCGTCTCAATGGTACTTTTAAAGAGCCATTTACTGCCAAACATAGGCATATAATAGCGACCTATTTCACCAGTATTGAGAGTGCAAACAGGCTCCGATAAATTCACACCATCCCATTTGAAAATCAAAATTTGTTCCGCGTCAATAAACATAGCATAGGGAACGAGCGCGTTTCTTTCAGACAGCTTTGCTAATACAGCTTTGAGCCAATCGATCGCGCGATCGACAATTTTCTGTTTCGCGGCTGCTTCTTGAGCTTGAATAATTTTAACCTCAATTAGCACGACTATGCGATCGTCCTTATCCAACGCGATGACATCAGCGTCTACAGGAAATTGTAATTCCCAGGTGTCAGTGTCCATGATTTCAGGTTTCCTAGCGATTTTGGATTAAAGAATTGACTCCACTATCAATTTTAGATTGTAGAGTTCTATTTTTTGCCCAGCAAAACTACAGCATAGGCTGCAATTCCTTCTTCTCTTCCCACCGGCCCTAACTTTTCGTTTGTAGTAGCTTTGATGCCGATTTGGTCTGGTTTTAATTGTAGGACAGCAGAAAGCCGATCGCGCATTTGCTCAATATGCGGTTTCAGCTTTGGACGTTCCGCCACCACCACCGAATCAATATTACCCATTTCCCAGCCTTTATCTAATATTAACTGATTCACTTGTGCGAGCAATACGAGACTATCAGCACCTTTCCATTTCGGGTCAGTTGGCGGGAAATACAGCCCGATATCTCCTAAGCTGAGAGCTCCTAGCATAGCGTCCATGATAGCGTGGGTAAGTACGTCGGCGTCGCTGTGCCCTAATAAGCCTAATTCGTGGGGAATGTGAACGCCGCCAAGGATGAGGGGGCGTTCGGGAACTAAGCAGTGAATGTCGTAGCCGTTGCCGATGCGGATGTTCATGTAAAATTGAGGTTTGGGAAGTATAGCAAAAAACAATTATTTCATATTTGCGGGGAGATAGCTGAAAAAGAATGGTCTTGATTTACGGACTTTGCGGTAATTGTAGCAAAGACATACAGATGTCGGTTGGTCAGTCTGTCTTCGACAAAAAAGTTGTTTTGCATCTATCTTATAGCTGCTCTCATTGTGGGGAGGCAATCGAGTTAGATGATACTCATGCTATACCTGACGAAATAAGAGAAGAGATTTTAGCCAAAGAAGGGAATTGGAACTTGATAGTTTTGGAAAAAGAACAACGTGCAACAGTTGTAACAAAAATCCTGGGTCAGGCTATGGAATTGTCATTAGCTGAAGCGATGAACTTAAAAAAGAAGATGCCTGGTTCTGTTTTTGTCGGAACTAAAGCTGAGACCGAGCGACTAAAACATCTTTTAGCTGCTGAAGGCTTGAAAGCTTCAATAACCAAAAGTGTAACTTAGTGCTGCCTGGGGAGTTTTATTAGCTTTAAAGTACTCATCATCCCTGAAGATCCAACTAATAACGGCTACATCCTCAAATCTTATTCTCCCCTCTCCTGCAACCACCGATCGTACAAATCGGATCGGCGCGATCGAGTTCTTTCAATTTGCTGTTCCCTGCGCCAGCGAGCAATTTCTGCGTGATTACCAGACAGCAACACGTCGGGCACCTTCAATCCCCGAAAATCCGCCGGTCGAGTGTACTGCGGATAATCCAAAAGTCCGTCCTCAAAACTCTCAAACTTTAGGGAATCTTCCTTCGCCACAGTTCCCCGCAGCAATCGCAAAACCCCATTAATCAAAGCTAAAGCCGGAATTTCGCCCCCCGTGAGCACAAAATCCCCCAAAGACACCTCGCGAGTGACCAAATGCAGGACTCGATCGTCCACACCCTCATAATGACCGCAAATCAAGACCAACTGATCGCGCGCGGCAGCCAACTCCCGAAACATCGCCTGCTGCATCGGTTCCCCCTGGGGAGTCAGCAAAATCACCTCGCGTCGCGGCAAAACCGGCAGCGACTCCACCGCAGCAAAAATCGGTTCCGGTTTCATCAGCATCCCGACTCCGCCCCCGTAAGGCTCATCATCGACTCGCTGGTGTTTGTCTGTGGTAAAATCGCGGGGATTGACAAAATTCACCTCAGCAATCTTTTTAGCTAAGGCTTTGCCCATCAGTCCCGACTCTAGGGGAGCCCGGAAAAATTCTGGAAATAGGGTAACAACGTCAAATCGCACAATTATTGGAATTTCATTGATACATCATCTCTAGTTTGACCTTTAGAGGGAGTTCAGTTTTCAGTAATTGCTTTATTCTTTATAATTTCTTATAATTTCTGAGAATTTTGGCAAGTTAAATTCTCTTCCTGTGTCCGCGGGCAGGTTTTGTACAAAAATAATCTGTTTTTCATGACAGCGACTGCAAGTAAACTCGCCCCCAAACAACTGCGGGATAGTGCGATCGGCGATCGCACCTCACTGGCACAAACAAAAATTTATTCTTAAAAAGCCCTATTGTACCCACAGCAACGGCAAAATTGAATTTCACATCCAACAGAGGAAGACACACCATGCAGCAGTTGACATCTCAAGCCCTTGAACACAATATTCCCCAGCGCACAAAAACCTCGATTATGGTCATCGGGGGAGCCGAAGACAAAGTTCACGGGCGAGAGATTCTGAACACCTTTTTTTGCCGTGCTGGGGGTGCAAACGCTCGGCTAGCGATCGTTCCGTGCGCTTCGCGAGATCCCGAAGGAATTAGCAACCGCTACCGCACCATATTTGACGAAATGGGCGTTAGCGCAGTCAAAGTAGTGGACATCCGCGAACGCGAACAAGGGGAAAACCCCGTCTGGAAAGATTACTTAGAAGACTGTACGGGCGTATTCATTACAGGCGGCGACCAACTGCGGCTCTGTGGACTGCTGGCGGACACCCCGCTGATGGAAAAAATTCGCAAAGAAACTCTCGAAGGCAAGATTACCCTCGCTGGCACCAGCGCGGGTGCTGCTGTGATGGGATATCACATGATTGCAGGCGGTGGGAGTGGGGCGTCACCAAACCGCTCTTTAGTAGACATGGCAAACGGACTTAACATTATTCCTGAGATCATCGTCGATCAGCATTTTCACAACCGCAACCGCATGGCTCGCTTGCTGTCGGCTGTGGCTTGCCATCCAGATCGCCTCGCTATTGGTATTGACGAAGACACCTGCGCCTTGTTTGAGGGAGACGATACTATGAAAATTCTCGGTAAAGGCACTGTGACTATTGTTGATTCTAGGGAAAATTTTTATACCAATGAGTCTATGGTAGGAGCGACAGAACCCTTAAGTCTGTTCAATATGCGCTTGCACGTTCTATGTCACGGAGATTGCTACAATATGCCCCTCGGCAAACCAATGCCATCAGGAGCCTGTTCCGAGTCTGGCTGGCCCCCCGAATGCCGCACAGCCAACTAACTTAGAACATCTCTTGTCATTGATTCGGCAGAAATTAGGCGGCATTCCGGCCGAATCATGGATACAAAAATAGAATAGATTCCGAAGCAGCCACGGTCTGACCCCAGGCCGAACCACAGAAAATTCTAGCTTTGGGCTTTGAGTTTTGGCTAGCCATTGGCCTGTACTTGTTTTTAGCCGATCGTAGGGGCATAAATTTTCAATTGGGTAGCCCATAACTGGAAATTCACTCCCAAACTGTTCGTAGCGAACAGTCGATCGAGCAATCTAGATCGAAATTGAATAAATGCTCCAATTATCTATAAGATTTCGCGCCCCATACCCCTCTAACTGCCATGAAAATACTTAAAATCCAGACGTTACGCGGCCCCAACTACTGGAGCATCCGACGCCAGAAACTCGTCCTGATGCGTCTGGATTTAGAGGAGTGGGCAGATAAAACCACAGCGGAAATTCCTGGCTTCTACGAAGGGTTGATCGCCGCACTTCCGAGTTTGAACGACCATCACTGTTCTCCAGGCCATCAGGGAGGATTCCTGCAACGGGTCAGAGAAGGGACAATGATGGGACACGTAATCGAACACGTCGCCCTAGAACTTCAGGAAATGGCAGGAATGCCGGTCGGGTTCGGTCGCACCCGCGAGACTGCGACCCCAGGCATTTACCAAGTAGTAATCGAGTATCAAAACGAACAAGCAGGTCGCTATGCAGCCCGGGCGGGCGTGCGGATGTGCCAAAGCATTGCCGAGACAGGCACTTATCCAGCAGCAGAATTAGTCCAAGATTTGAGAGACCTGAGAGATTTTGCTGCGTCGGCGGCCCTGGGGCCGAGCACGGAAACACTGATTAAGGAAGCAGAAGCGCGCGGCATTCCTTGGATACCTTTGAGCGCCCGGTTTATGATTCAACTCGGCTACGGGGTTCACCAAAAGCGGATTCAGGCAACTCTGAGCAACCGCACGGGAGTTTTGGGGGTGGAACTTGCCTGTGACAAGGAAGGTACCAAAAATATCCTCGCCAGCGCCGGTGTACCGGTTCCCAGAGGAACGGTGATTCATTATTTGGATGAACTCCGCGGGGCGATCGAAGATGTCGGCGGTTATCCGATCGTCCTCAAACCCCTAGACGGCAACCACGGCCGTGGCATTACGATCGACATCAATTCCTGGGAAGCAGCAGAAGAAGCCTACGACTTAGCCAGCGCGGCATCAAAAACAAAAAGCGTGATAGTCGAGCGCTATTACGTCGGTCGCGACCACAGAGTATTGGTAGTCAACGGGCAAGTCATAGCAGTCGCAGAACGAGTCCCCGCTAACGTCGTGGGTAACGGCAAGTCTACAGTAGAACAGCTTATTGAAGAAGTAAACCGCGACCCGCAGCGAGGAGACGGACACGACAACGTACTTACCCGGATCACGATCGACAAATTGTCCCTGGATTTGCTGCAAAAACAAGGATACGCGATGGACTCCGTAGTGCCGGCCGGCGAAAGAGTATTTTTGCGCGCGACAGCAAACTTGAGTACCGGTGGAATTGCAGTCGATCGCACCGACGAAATCCACCCAGAAAACGTCTGGCTGTTTTCCAGAGTCGCCAAAATTATCGGTTTGGACATCGCCGGGATTGACGTAGTAACTCCCGACATCTCCCAACCGCTGCGCGATGTTAACGGCGTCATCGTCGAAGTCAATGCAGCACCGGGTTTCAGAATGCACGTCGCCCCAAGTCAAGGTTTGCCCCGCAACGTCGCCGGCGCCGTCTTCGATATGCTTTTCCCCTCGCCTCAACCCAGCCGGGTGCCGATTTTAGCGGTAACGGGAACCAACGGCAAAACGACAACCACTCGCCTGCTTGCCCACATTGTCAAGCAGACCGGTCAGATTACCGGCTACACGACTACCGACGGCACTTACATCGGCGATTATTTGGTAGAAAGCGGAGACAATACCGGGCCGCAGAGTGCTCAATTGATTTTGTCTGACCCGACGGTGGAAGTGGCGGTGCTGGAAACGGCTAGAGGCGGAATTTTGCGATCGGGCCTCGGCTTCGATCAGTGCGATGTCGGCGTCGTCTTGAACGTCGCGGCCGATCACTTGGGAATTGGCGACATCGACACCGTGGAACAACTAGCCAAACTCAAGAGCGTCCTCGTCGAGTCGGTAATGCCCAAAGGCTATGCAGTTTTAAATGCAGACGACCCGCTAGTATCACAAATGGCGCAGCGTGTCAAGGCTCAAATTGCCTATTTTTCGATGAACCCGGACAACGAACTGGTTGCCAAACATACGGCTGCGGGCGGGCTGGCAGCGATTTACGAAAATGGGTATTTGTCAATCTTGAAAGGCGATTGGACGCTGAGAATTGAACAGGCTGTGAACGTGCCGCTGACGATGGGCGGGCGCGCGCCGTTTATGATTGCTAATGCTTTAGCAGCTTGTTTGGCGGCCTTTGCCCAAGGATTGAAAATAGAAGATATTCGCGCTGCTTTGTCCAGCTTCCAAGCATCGGTGGGTCAAACTCCCGGACGGATGAATTTGTTTAAATTGGGCAACTATCACGCTTTGCTGGACTACGCCCACAACCCCCACAGCTACAAAGCTTTGGGCAGTTTCGTGCTGAATTGGCAGGGACAGCGGATCGGGGTTGTCGGCGCCCCGGGCGATCGGCGAGATGAAGATTTTGTCACGCTGGGCAAACTTTCGGCCGAAATGTTCGATCGTATTATTGTGAAGGAAGATATTGACAGGCGCGGGCGAGAACCCGGTGTTGTGGCAAAGTTAATTTGCCAGGGAATTGCAGAGGCGATTTCTGCAGGAACCGCAAACAAATCTCAAGTTGAATACGAGTTGATTCTCGACGAAACAACGGCCGTTAACAAGGCTTTAGACGAGGCGCCGGCCGGCAGTTTGGTAGTGATTTTACCGGAAGGTGTCACGAAAGCTCTGGCTTTAATTGAAGCGCGGAAACCGATTAAGGAATCTGTGGTAAATGCCAGTAATGTCGATCGCGTTTCCGAGTCGCGAGACAGTTTAAAACCTTCGGTGGTTAACCAAGGCTAAACTCTGAAGTTTAATTGAATTAATAGGTTGGGTTTAACACCATTAAACCCAACCTATTTGTTTGAGAAATTACGTAATTCCTGATTTCTATGAAACCTGGTATACTTAAGAAAAACTTTGTAAATCTTCCTCAGATAGCTGAGCTATTTTCATTAATGCTCTCAAGGTTCCAACTTTCAAATCTTGATTTCGGTGAACAGGAATTGACAAAATTTGTTCTAATTCGGGGTTTTCATAGATATGATGACTGCCGGTAACTCTTTTCAAAACCCAACCTTTCTGCTCTACTATTTTGCAAAGTCGCTTGCCCGAAATAGATTTCATACAGCAATTTCCACAACTCGATCTGTGGAGGCAATTGCTTCACGACTATTAGCAACTTCGAGCCAACCTTCGATCGCATCTTTTAAATTAATTATTACTTCTTCTATCGTGTCTCCTTCAGTAATGCAGCCGGGAAGCGCTGGAACTTCTGCCCAATAGCCACCTTCTTCTGCGGGATGTACGATCGCTCTAATTTTCATACATTTATTGAGGTATTTTTCAAGCACTAAAGCCATAAAAACCCGGGTGCTACGCAAAATCTTCGTTGTGAACGATCGACTTTAAGGCAGAAGCCGGGTTTTTGACTCCGCCTGTATCTAGGAATATCGTCAAACATATTATAGCAAATATCAATAGTAAAGCGTCCTAACCGCCAAGGCGGTTGCTATAAAGCAAAATCGAGAGTTCGATCGCCAATCCGAACCGATCTAATTATAAAATAAGAAAAAAGCAAGCAGCAGGATTGAAACATGAATGAAGTCGATCGCACGCGTGTCGAAACATTCATCACACGCTGGGAAGGTTCGAGCGGTAACGAACGGGCAAAATACCAGTTGTTTTTTGCCGAAATGTGCGATGCGCTGGGAGTCGATCGCCCTTTTGATAAAGGCAGAATTCCTAACGATCCCTACTGCTTTGATAAGGATGTCAAAATCTTTCACCCCAGCGGCAAAGTGACTCCGGGGTTTATTGACTTTTACAAAGCCGAGCATTTTTTAATAGAGGCAAAACAGGGCGGAACAACGAGCAAAAAAGGAACGGCAAATCGCGGGACAAATACCTATTTGCGAGAGATGGAAAAAGCCTTTGTGCAGGCAGTTGCCTATACTCGAACTCTCACCAGTAAACCACCGTTTTTGTTAACTTGCGATATTGGCGATCATTTTGAATTGTGGATGGGGTTTAGCGGCGACTATGGCGGCTATGGGGCGCGGCGAGAAATCGGGTTAATCGAGTTGCAGAAAGCCGATGTTTTCGATTTGTTTGTCGATATTTTCACCAATCCGCAGCAGCGCAACCCGGAGAAGATTGCGGCGCGGGTGACGCGGGAAGTGGCGGCAGATTTGGCAGAGTTGGCGAAGGGAATGGAGGCGAATGTCGATCCGCAGCAAGTCGCCCAGTTTTTGATGCGCTGTATTTTTACTATGTTTGCTGAGGATGTGGGATTGCTGAAGGAACATCTGTTTACTCAGGGGCTAGAAACGCGGTGGATTCTCAATCCGAAGACTTTTAAGCCGGAGGTAGAGGCGCTGTGGGAGGCGATGAATGAGGGGACGAGTTTTGGCTTTCATGGCAAACTGTTGCGGTTTAATGGCGGATTGTTTGCGGATTCTGGGGCGTTTGCGTTGACGAAGACGCTGTTGGCGGTGTTGTTGCAGGCGGCGAAGCGGGATTGGTGCAATGTGGAACCGGCGATTTTTGGGACTTTGTTGGAAAGGGCGCTGGATGCGCGGGAAAGAAGTAAGTTGGGGGCGCATTATACGCCGCGAACGTATGTGGAACGGTTGGTAAAACCTGTGGTGATGGAGCCTTTGGGCGATCGCTGGATTGCGGTACAAGCGGAGGTTAAACAGTTGCTGAACGCGGGGGAATCGGAACCGACTGCAAATCAAAGGAAAAAGGCGCAATCAGTTTTAGAGGCATTTCTGACGGAGTTACAACAGGTAAAGATTCTCGATCCGGCCTGCGGATCGGGTAATTTCCTGTATGTGACGTTGGATTTGTTGAAAGGGTTGGAATCGGAGGTGTTGCGCCGCTTGGAAGATGTCACCGGATCGGCGCAGTTGCGGTTAGATATTGCTCAAGTTAATCCGAGTCAGTTTTTGGGAATTGAGATTAATCCACGGGCGGCGGCGATCGCAGATTTGGTGATTTGGATTGGGTATTTGCAGTGGCATTTTCGGCGGTTTGGCGATATTCCGCCGATCGAACCCGTGTTGCGGGAGTACAACAATATTGAATGCCGGGATGCGGTGTTGGAGTATGACGGGATAGAACCGGATGTGGATGCGGCGGGGAAGGTGAGAACTCGCTGGGGCGGACGGATGATGAAAAGTCCGGTGACAGGGGAAGATATTCCCGATCCGACAAACCAAGTAACAATTTATCGGTATTTGAATCCAAGGGCAGCCGTGTGGCCGGAGGCGGATTATATTGTGTCGAATCCGCCGTTTATTGGAAATGCTAGAATGCGCGATCGATTGGGGGATGGATATTCAGAAACGTTGAGAAAAGTTTATAAAGATGTGCCGGATACTGTTGATTTGGTCATGTATTGGTGGCATAAAGCTGCTGTTCTTGTTCGCCAAGAACACATCAAAAGATTTGGTGTGATTACAACCAATAGCATTCGACAGGTTTGGCAAAGAAAGATAATTGACATTCATTTACAAGCTTCTAAAAATCCACTTAACCTATTTTTTGCAATTGCAGATCATCCTTGGGACCAGGAAGGTGCAGCCGTCCGAATTGCGATGACAGCCGCTGAACTTAAGACTTTTAATCATACCACAGCCAAGGTAGGATATGTATTGAATGAAACGGAAGTAGGAATTCCTGAAGACATAGCTGATAATCTGAGTATTAAATTTATTCATGTCGAGCAAATACTCAGCAATTTAGATTCAGGTGCTAACCTTATCAGCACTCATAAGCTTAGAGCTAATCAAAATTTATCTTCCAAAGGCATGATGTTAGGTAGTCAAGGTTTTATAGTGAATCATAAACAGCTAGAATTACTGGAGTATTCTTCAATAAGTCTGCCATCA
The DNA here is from genome assembly GCF_036705485.1 of Microcoleus sp. AT9b-C3. NCBI lineage: Bacteria > Bacillati > Cyanobacteriota > Cyanophyceae > Oscillatoriales > Microcoleaceae > Microcoleus > Microcoleus sp. AT9b-C3. Next base: position 289,325 of record NZ_JAUBUR010000004.1, read on the forward strand.
GTTATTAAACATTATCGTAATGGTCGAGATTTGATTCAACCTAAATCTGATATTTTTATAATCGATCTATTTGAGATAACAGAACAAGAGGTCAGAGTTCAATATCAAAAGATTTATCAATGGATACTTGAAAGGGTAAAACCCGATAGAATCACGAATAACCGAAAGGCATATCGAGATAATTGGTGGATTTTTGCTGAGGCGCGAGCCAAAATTAGACCTGCAATCAATTCACTGGCACGCTACATTGCAACACCAAGAACTACAAAACACCGATTTTTTACATTTTTAGATAAAGATATTTTTCCAGAAAGTGAAGTGATTATGATCGCCCTTGATGATGCTTATTTCTTGGGAGTTCTTTCCAGTAAAATTCATGTCATTTGGGCATTAGCAGCAGGTGGAGATTTAGGTGGAAATACACCACGGTACAACAACTCCGTTTGCTTCGATCCCTTCCCCTTCCCCGACCCCACCGACACCCAAAAACAAACCATCCGAGAAGTCGGAGAACGCCTCGACAGCCACCGCAAGCGAGTTCAAGCCACTCATCCCGAAGTCACCATCACCGGAATGTACAACCTCCTCGAAAAACTCCGCAAAGGCGAACCCCTCAACGACAAAGACAAAGCCTTCAACCAAAAAGCCCTAGTCTCCACCCTCAAACAAATCCACGACGAACTCGATGCCGCCGTATTTGCCGCCTATGGTTGGGAAGCCAGCCTCACCGACGACCAAATCCTGGAAAACCTCGTCACCCTCAACGCCCAACGCGCCGAAGAAGAACGCAACGGACTCATTCGCTGGCTGCGTCCCGACTACCAAGCCCCCGGCGAAACCTACATCCAACCATCCCTTGCAGGTATCACCACCGAAACCGAAACCGCCATTACTCCCACGGAACAACAACCTTTCCCCAAAACCCTCAAAGAGCAACTTTGGGCCATCCGCGACTTATTTCGCACCCAAAGCGGCGAATGGACAGCCGCCCAAGTCACCGCCCATTTCAAAGGCGCCAATCGCAAACAAAAAGTCATTCTCGACTGTCTGGAAAGCCTGGAAGATTTGGGGATTTTGCTCAGTCATAATGAATGTGGCGTGACTTTCTGGCACCTCGCAGAAGTTGGAAATGCCACATAAGCTTGGCTTGGCAATTGTTATGTCCAATCCTCCAAAACCAGTCCTAGGACTTGTGCAAAATCTTGTCGATTTCGCGTCACTAAAATTGAGTTATTAACCAAAGCAATGGACGCAATCCGCAAATCTTGTGTCCCAATTCGTATTCCCTGACGGCGCAGCATCAGATATTGCTCGTAAGCTGACTCGGTAAAATCCAGAACCAGAAAGTCGTTGAGAAATTTAACAGCCGATCTTAAACCCACATAAGCCCAAGTTAAGCGTTGCTTCTGTCCGGGTTGCGAAGCTTGACGAATTGCATTTAACCAGCCCTGAATCAATTCCTCAACATTGATGACAGTAATAGCCACATCGCTGGTATGGAGAGTTTCAAAACGTTGCAATATGAGTGGATTAGAGTGTTGTAGCAGTGTGATATGGTCGGTATCGAGAATATATTGAGTCATACGGCTTCAGACTCAGGAAAATCGATGTCAGCATTTCGATCGCGGCGATATGCTTCAACATAGTTCGTGACTTCATTCAGCAACGGATTACATCTCAAAAGAGGTGAAACATTCAACATCGGACGCGCCTCATACCAAGCAATCCGATCGTCAATTTCTGGCTGATTATCCAGATAAAAGCTAATCGCATCAAACACTTGAGCAGCCGTCACGAGTTGAAGTAACTTCTGTGGGATTTCTTCAGGCTTTATTCCCGATTTCCAAAACACCACAATATCCCGTACAGTAACTTGAGTGTCTGCAATAATCGGTTCCCCCTGCAAAACTTCAGGATTGCGGGTGACATAGCGAGAAAGGCTTGTAGATGATAGCGAACTGGTCATAACGACCTCATTAAAAAATGTAAACTAACCTTCATATTAACATAGTGGACAGAAGACACCTATCATGATTCATCTCTCTCATCTCTTCCTCTGTGTTCTCTGCGTACTCTGTGGTTAAATCATTCCGATCCAAATCAGAATTGATATTACCCCTTAACAACCGCCCACTGAGTCACCGGTGCAAGCGGTTTCCAACCCTGAAAAGAACCGATCGCCCCTACTCGCTGAATCCCAATTCTAATTAGTTCCCCGCCATAACGATCGTGCCATTGCAAAACTTTAAACTCGCTCTCAACAGTCACCGCATTAACAACTAATCGGCCGCCTTCACCTAAAGCCTTCCAGCAAGTTTCCAGCACAGCTTCTGCGGTGACACCGCCGCCGATGAAAATAGCATTCGGTTGAGGCAAATTTGTCAGGGCTTCCGGCGCGTCTCCCGCCACGATTTTGAGTTCGGGAACGCCGAAATTCGAGGCATTTTCAGCGATGTATTGCAATCGAGTCGGATGGCATTCGATCGCGATAGCCCTGCACCGAGGATGACTCCGCATCCATTCGATCGCGATCGAGCCGCAGCCCGCGCCCACATCCCACAGCAACTCTCCGGGAATCGGTGCTAACGTTGACAGAGTAACGGCTCTAACCTCCCGCTTGGTAAGTTGTCCGTCGTGGCGATAAGCAGCATCCGGCAAACCCGCAGTTCGGGGGAGGATAAGAGTTTGTCGATCGGCTGCAACTGCGATCGCGATCGTGTTCAAATCCGCCAACTCCGCTGCATTCCACGCTGCTGCTACCTCCTCGATCCGCCGTTCCGAGCCCCCTCCCATCCGCTCGAACACGGTCATCAAACTGCTGCCAAACCCCCGCTGCGTCAACAATTCGGCAACCTTTCCCGGCGTGTATCTGTCAGCGCTCAACACCAGCAAGCGCGCGCCCGGATACAAAGCAAGTGCGATCGATGCGATCGGGCGATTTGTCAAACTGAAAGTCTCAACTTGGGTCAGCGGCCAACCCAAACGGGCGCAAGCAAGACTAAAAGCCGATACCGCCGGAATCACAGTCATTTCCGAAATGGGAATCTGGCGCGACAGTGTTACCCCAATTCCGTGACACATCGGATCGCCGCTGGCTAGCACGCAGACAGACTGTCCCCGGCGGCGGATGATTTGATCGACTGTTGCTTGTATCGGCGAAGCCCAAAGCAATTGTTCGCGGGTGTCGTCGGTTGCTAGCATGGCTAGGTGACGGGCACCGCCGACAACGACTTGAGATCGATCGAGTAGGGTACGGGCGATCGCACTCAATCCCGATAATCCGTCTTCGCCAATCCCCACCACCGAAAGCCATTTGTGCATTGCGCCCTTATTGCTAATTACTACTTATCGATTCTAAAGAATAATATCGGATTTCCATTCATAATTCTTTCTTCTACTTGTTTCATCCCGAGTCTTTCTGCGACTTTTTGCGACTCAATGTTTGGGCGATCGCAACTTGCGACAAGATAGTTAAAGCCCAGTTCATCAAAACTATAATCCAATATTTTGGTTGATGCTTCAGTAGCGTAACCTTTTTTAAGTGCTTTCGGCAGCAGTGCGTAAACTAACTGGGGCTGTGCTTCTTCAAAAAAATACCACAAACCAACAAATCCAATAGTTTCTCGATCGCTCTTAGTTTCGATAAACCACAGACCGAATTGCTTTTGGGCCAACAGCTTTTTGTTTTCGGCAAGCATTTCTTCAACCTTTTGTAGCGACCAGATTTCGCCGTCGCACAGATATCTCCTCACATAGGAATCAGTGAAAATTCTATGAAGCGTGTTGAGGTCGCTCTCCACAATCGGTTTCAAAACTAATCTCTCTGTTTCAAATATCATGGGGATTATTTATGTTGGATTAAAGGGCGATCGCACCTATCAATATTAGTCCAGGACGCATGGGTGGTCAGAAACCGGGTTTTTTATCAGAAGATTGGGTTTAAAACCCCGTCCTTGTAGGACGGCTTTTTCCATTTTCAAGTAAAATAACACATCCATCTAAACAAATGAATATGGTAGAATAAGCAGATCAGACAAGATTTAAAAACCTACCCCCGGACTGGGGGAAAGTCTACGCCCAAAACATTCACAAAGGAGATATGACTACACACCTATGTGCTTTCCGTGGTCAGCCTGGGAACCCTATTACTAGGGATATTAAGATCGAAATGTCTTAAGAATCCTCGTGCCTTCAGGGCGAGGAGTGTCAAGAAAAGATGGGTTGCAGCCCGTAGATTCGGTAAAAAAGCCGGTTGCTTTGATAGGAGTGCGATCGCGAACTGTTTACCTTTGTAGTTGCGGTGTTTTCGCGGACGGATTCATGCGTCCATGACTGTCTGAAAAATTTTTTCCCCAAACAAAAAGCGCCCCTATTTCTAGGAGCGCTTTTTGTCAATCAATTGCTAAAACTTAGCCATTGATAGAAGGAGCAACCAAAGCTACGGGAGTTGTTTCACCAGCAGCCAAATCAAGCGGGAAGTTGTGAGCATTACGCTCGTGCATTACTTCCATACCCAAGTTAGCGCGGTTGATGACATCAGCCCAAGTATTGATGACACGACCTTGAGAGTCGATAATCGATTGGTTGAAGTTGAAACCGTTCAAGTTGAAAGCCATCGTGGAAATACCCAAAGCGGTAAACCAGATGCCGACTACTGGCCATGCACCTAACAAGAAGTGCAAGGAACGGCTGTTGTTGAA